>NZ_JACYVY010000070.1:0-820 GCF_017151825.1 Staphylococcus sp. EG-SA-18 | reverse complement strand
ATGTATTTTATAATGTACAGCTCGTTGAGCTGCTATTTTCCTTATATTAAGTGCCATTAATACAAAACCTAGCTCTCGTTTAACTTTATTTATTCCTCGAACTGACATTCGAGTGAAACCCAAAATAGCCTTCATAAATCCAAAAACAGGCTCTACATCAATTTTTCTTTGACTATAGATTTTTTCGTTTCTGGTTCAGAAAGCTTTTGATTAATTTGGGCTTTAAAGTATTCCCAATTATAATTCTTCATAATTTTCTTATTGGATTTCGAATTTGGCTTCATGCATTGATGTCTCAAAGAACATGATGAACAGTCATCACATTCATATAGCTTGAAGTCACGTTTAAAACTATATCTATCATTACGGTATGCATATCTTTTAAAACCTATTCTTTTGTTATTAGGACATATAAATTCATCGAATTCGCTATCAGATATCGTTTCAACAATTTCATTAACATATCGCGTATTATCATTTTGAGGAATTCTAACAGAAGTTTCTATTGGTAGTGTAAGTTGGGTCATGTTATAATTTTTATACATAAGGCACCTCGTTAATTTAGTTTAGTAGTATTTATTAAATTATACGAAGGGATCCAACACAGAAAATTTATTTTATTGAATTTTACATTTATGTGCAAGTTGGGCAAAGTGTCTTATTTTTTTAAAGTATTTCAAAGTAAAATTACACGTTAATACGTAGTATTAATGGCGAGACTCCTGAGGGAGCAGTGCCAGTCGAAGACCGAGGCTGAGACGGCACCCTAGGAAAGCGAAGCCATTCAATACGAAGTATTGTATAAATAGAGAACAGCAGT
>NZ_JACYVY010000069.1:0-848 GCF_017151825.1 Staphylococcus sp. EG-SA-18 | reverse complement strand
GTATAATGAGATATTTCAATATTTTAATGAAGATAAGTATCAGTTCAAAAGTTATAAGTTATTTAATGAAATCATTAGATTGATAATTGAGAATAAGTCTTTTGAAACCTGTTATTCACAAAACTATATTAAAGAACAATATAAAGGTATTGGCATTATGTATAAAAATCATCAATGGTATTTTGTTGTAGCTAATATAGAATCAAAGTTAGTGAATCTATTAAATATTTCGAAAATAAAAGAACTATATGAAATGGGAGAGACTCAAGAGTGTAATGATATAACTATGCAGAATTTTCAACAGTTCATGGTTAAAAATGAAACAGCTATTGATATTCTTATTAGAAGCAATGTTATGGGATTGAATATCTTGAAAGGCTACCTGTGGAGTGACTATATGATTGAAAATATTGACGAAGAGACATATTTATTTAAATCAAAAGTGAACGCGAAAGATATAGATTTTATAGCTAAGTTAATTGTCACAGGTGGTGTCAATGTCAAAGTAGAATTTCCTATTAGTTTGAAAAAAGCTATTAAAACTGAACTAACCAAAATAATAAACTTATACTAATGGTAATTTAATTATGATTGCAATAACAAAGAAAAGATAATCTTAAACATATTAAATTGATCCGTAGTTTAAAAACCGCATCACTAACCGAGACGCAGAGGCGTATCATAAGTAATGAGGTTCATGATTTTTGACATAGTTAGCCTCCGCAGTCTTTCAAGTAAATAATATCGAAATATTCTTTATAGTGAATATTTATAGTGAAGCAAAGTTTTAGCTTTGAGAAAATTATTTCTGTAAATAAATATAGTAAAATTACGGTAAAATATAAATA
>NZ_JACYVY010000068.1:0-1180 GCF_017151825.1 Staphylococcus sp. EG-SA-18 | reverse complement strand
AAAGTCCTCCTGGGTATGTTTTTGTCGTTAAAAACATTGTACCGTAAAAGGACTGTTATATGGCCTTTTTACTTTTACACAATTATACGGACTTTATCTGCTTTTAGTTTATATATTTTTAGGAATTTTGAAGAAATGACATGAAAAAAATTAGCATTGGCTATGAAGAAATCTATGAGGATAGAATTTTTCATAGCCATTTTTTTAAAAGAGCAAGAAGTAAAAAATTGGAAAACCGTCGATCAAATAATTAAAAATGAACACTTAGTTAAAAGTGATTATGAAGCAGAACCACCGTTGTTCCTCTTTTCGGGATCGTTGGATTAGATTCGGTTGTACAGTATGATGAAAAATATTATAATAAATTTATAAAAAATGACATTTTATTTTGAAATCATGTCCCTCCGTTACATTTAGTAGTGGAGGGGTTTTATTTTAATAATGTTTACACCTATAGTTTTAAATTTATTAAATGATGTAGGTTCGATTTTTTAGTTAGGGAGGGGAATCAATTGAAAGTTATTGAGAAAGTTCATTATGAAGATATTTTAGAACCAGAAATAGTTCAATTAATTCAGCCATTAGTTAAGGACAAAATGGATCAACTTTTTATTACTTCTGAACACTTTGCTATTGACATAGACAAGCTATTATTTCAACTTAATTTAAAAGTTAAATATATTAAAATGGAGGGTAATACTTCGGGTTATTTAAGTGGAAGAACGATTTATATCAATAATAATCACTCGATTAATAATACAAGATTTGCAATAGCTCGTGAACTCGGCCGTTATTTATACAAAATTAAAGATAACAACGATAATAGTCTAAAGAATTTACATGAAATGATTTATGAAAGCGACGTAAATCAGTTTTCAGTCGACTTACTTATGCCTAAAAAGCAAATAGAGGCATTAGTCTATAATTTTTATGAAGTCAATAATATCAATTTAAGTTCTGGTTTATCTGAAAAAGAATGAAACAAACTATTGAACCTTATATCAACTAAGTTGGAAGTTTCGAAAGTAGCTGCTGGATTAAGGCTGTATAATTTAGGAATACATATTTGATAAATATTGTGAAAATCTAGTCGATTTATTAAAACCAAAAGAAAACTAATACAATTCAAGACCATGCAAACTCATTTATAAACATTGTCCGTTTAAAGATAGGTATGCGT
>NZ_JACYVY010000067.1:0-1712 GCF_017151825.1 Staphylococcus sp. EG-SA-18 | reverse complement strand
CCGCAGGTCTCTTCAGATCTACGGATTTTCGCCATGCCACGAAATTAGCATCATGCTAGCAAGTTAAGCGAACACTGACATGATAAATTAGTGGTTAGCTATATTTTTTTACTTTGCAACAGAACCAGATAATATATCTTTACTACCAAGACGATAAATGCGTCGGAAAAGTTAAACTGCGAAAAAATTGGAACCGGTACGCTTATATAGAAGATATCGCCGTATGTAAGGATTTCAGGGGGCAAGGCATAGGCAGCGCGCTTATCAATATATCTATAGAATGGGCAAAGCATAAAAACTTGCATGGACTAATGCTTGAAACCCAGGACAATAACCTTATAGCTTGTAAATTCTATCATAATTGTGGTTTCAAAATCGGCTCCGTCGATACTATGTTATACGCCAACTTTGAAAACAACTTTGAAAAAGCTGTTTTCTGGTATTTAAGGTTTTAGAATGCAAGGAACAGTGAATTGGAGTTCGTCTTGTTATAATTAGCTTCTTGGGGTATCTTTAAATACTGTAGAAAAGAGGAAGGAAATAATAAATGGCTAAAATGAGAATATCACCGGAATTGAAAAAACTGATCGAAAAATACCGCTGCGTAAAAGATACGGAAGGAATGTCTCCTGCTAAGGTATATAAGCTGGTGGGAGAAAATGAAAACCTATATTTAAAAATGACGGACAGCCGGTATAAAGGGACCACCTATGATGTGGAACGGGAAAAGGACATGATGCTATGGCTGGAAGGAAAGCTGCCTGTTCCAAAGGTCCTGCACTTTGAACGGCATGATGGCTGGAGCAATCTGCTCATGAGTGAGGCCGATGGCGTCCTTTGCTCGGAAGAGTATGAAGATGAACAAAGCCCTGAAAAGATTATCGAGCTGTATGCGGAGTGCATCAGGCTCTTTCACTCCATCGACATATCGGATTGTCCCTATACGAATAGCTTAGACAGCCGCTTAGCCGAATTGGATTACTTACTGAATAACGATCTGGCCGATGTGGATTGCGAAAACTGGGAAGAAGACACTCCATTTAAAGATCCGCGCGAGCTGTATGATTTTTTAAAGACGGAAAAGCCCGAAGAGGAACTTGTCTTTTCCCACGGCGACCTGGGAGACAGCAACATCTTTGTGAAAGATGGCAAAGTAAGTGGCTTTATTGATCTTGGGAGAAGCGGCAGGGCGGACAAGTGGTATGACATTGCCTTCTGCGTCCGGTCGATCAGGGAGGATATCGGGGAAGAACAGTATGTCGAGCTATTTTTTGACTTACTGGGGATCAAGCCTGATTGGGAGAAAATAAAATATTATATTTTACTGGATGAATTGTTTTAGTACCTAGATTTAGATGTCTAAAAAGCTTTAACTACAAGCTTTTTAGACATCTAATCTTTTCTGAAGTACATCCGCAACTGTCCATACTCTGATGTTTTATATCTTTTCTAAAAGTTCGCTAGATAGAGTTCTATATTAGAGATGTAAAGAGTTTTGGTGAAGAGGTTTGTGAGTATGGCTTTTATAACCAGGGTGCAATGAGAAGCACTAACAGCAGCTAGCTTAAGAACGCATAGGATATACTTGGTTCTGTTGCAAAGTAAAAAAATATAGCTAACCACTAATTTATCATGTCAGTGTTCGCTTAACTTGCTAGCATGATGCTAATTTCGTGGCATGGCGAAAATCCGTAGATCTGAAGAGACCTGCG
>NZ_JACYVY010000066.1:0-1985 GCF_017151825.1 Staphylococcus sp. EG-SA-18 | reverse complement strand
GTGGAAATACTTCAAATAGCTCTATATTAAATTCATTTGCTAATTTAATAAAAAGTTCATTAATAAGACCTCTATTATAAGATAAATCGTCTTCCTTTTGAAAATACCTTGTCACTTTTTCATCTGACTGTAATTTAGTTACTAAATCTCTTTTATCAACATTTCTATATTTCTCTAAAAGGTATTCTGATAAAAAGTAATCTCCCATACGCTCATACGAAAAATAAATAATCATTTCACCTTTATAGCCAGTATTTTTAATTAATATATTTTCATCTATTAGCGCTTCTAAAAATCTATTTGACTTTTGAACATACTCTTTAGCTATATTATTAACAACAGTATAGGATTCCTCATAATTTAGTTGATTAAATTCTGAGTCGTTCATTAATTCAACTAATCCTTTTATTACTTTTTGTACAACATTAATATTTTTATCAAAATCAAATTTATCTTCCTTAGATAAATTAATATTTACTGTCTTAAGAACATTTGTAAATAGCTCTGCAACACTTATAGTTTGGTCAAATTCCTTAAATTTATTTACACAGTACTCACACATTAGTTTTAAAAATAATGGATTGTTGAATTCTGGATTTAATATAGGTAACTTAGGTAGCTCTAATCCATAAAAATCACAAAAAGATACAATTGGATTATAGTTTTCTTCCTTACTAAAACCTTCATGCTGAAATACTACAATATTGTTATCTTGTATTGCGTTTTTGGGTAATATAACATCTTCAAAAGGGGTTCTAATAGAAAATATTAAAGCTATATTAGAATACTTCTTTATATGGTTGATAAAGCTTTGAAAATAATTTCCCCATAACCTTTTACCTTCACCTTCATTAAGCGCATCAATAATAATAAAAGCTCTTTTTTTGTTTCTTTGGCCTTATTACTTATTGACCTTAAAAAATTATCAACAGAATTTGTAACTTCTAAATCATTAAGTATTTGATGCCATGGATCTTCATTTTTAGTAAAAAATTGTCCCAAAAACAGATAAATAATATGATTTTCATCTCTAAGTTTTTTAGATAGATGCGCTAAAAGGTGTGATTTTCCTATGCCAGCTTCACCTTGAACTAGCAAATAAGGATAAAACAAGCATTCTTTACATGTTTCTTTTAAATACGTTTGATATTTTAATAATACTTTTTCGATTTTACTCATATAAGTTTGAAGTTCTAATTTTTCATTCTCACTTATTTTGTATATATTACATTCATTATGTTCTGTCAGAAAAATATAAGGGTCAATATTAATTTCGTCTATCAATTCATAAATTTCACTTAAGTATTTTTTCTTTTCTTCAAACTCTTCTTCCAGTTCCAAATAATTATTGACTGATTGTTCTAAATTAGAGAATATTTTTTTGAAATTCAAATAAATATTCTTTGCGTATTTTGATTTCATCTTATCTAAAATATCATTTTCGATATAACCTTTTAATTCTTTTAGATATGAAATATTAGTATATTTAAAATTATTGGTAATAGAAATACCTTCTATAATTTTATTATTAATAGTATCGACATCATTATTCGCAGTATATCGTGAAGCTAAATTCGATATATTAAATTCTAATTTTTCATTAATAAATTCTTCTTTTAAATATGACAAAGAATCTTCAAATAAAAGCGGAGATAATTCTTTTTTTAATAATTCAATAGCGTGATCTTGCTTATTTATGTTTAAATTCAAAAACTCTTCGCATAAGTCTTGAGTTAAAATAATATCTTTTTTACTATCGAATAATATATTATGTGGATTTGAAAAATTCTTATTTTTAATATTATTATTTTGATTTCCAATAAATATAAACTTTAATCGATAACCTTCTTCCATTTTATTGATAAAGTCCGTATAATTGTGTAAAAGTAAAAAGGCCATATAACAGTCCTTTTACGGTACAATGTTTTTAACGACAAAAACATACCCAGGAGGACTTTTACATGACCCAAGTACATTTTACACTG
>NZ_JACYVY010000065.1:0-2126 GCF_017151825.1 Staphylococcus sp. EG-SA-18 | reverse complement strand
ATATATATCTATAAATAATGAAAAGGTTTTTGAAATTATTAATTGGCTATTTAGTAACTATAAGAAATTAGATGAAGAAACTGCGGAAAAATATATGATTTTTTTAACGTGGATATTTTCTGCAACTAATAATAAATTAAGAGATCTCGGTACTAAATCTTTAGTAAAATTATTCAAAACATTTCCAACTAAAATTATTGGTTTATTAAAATTATTTGAAAATAACAATGATCCATATATAGTCGAAAGATTATATGCTTCTGTTTTAGGGGCGACACTTCGAATCGACATTTGTGAAATACATATAGAGATTGCTAATTATATTTATGAAGAAATATTTGATAAAGAAATGGTATATCCTCATATTTTAATGAGAGATTATGCTAGGCAAACAATTGAATATATTAGTTTATCAAAAGATATATCTAATATAAATTTAGAAAAAATTAGGCCACCTTATAAAAGTAATTGGTATAAAAAAGAATATTCGAATTTAAATATAGACGATTACATAAAATCTTTAAAAAACAAATTAGATAGCCATTTACATTTTTCTATCGATAAAATTAAAAACTCAATGACAACGGAATATGGAAGAGGAACTGGGGCATATGGCGATTTTGGCAGATATGTATTTGGTTATGCTGTACGAAACTGGGTAAAGGGTTTTAAAAGTGATCAAGACTTAAGTAATATAGCATTAATGAGGATTTTTGAAATGGGTTATGATGCAAAATTACATGGTGAATTTGATATGTGGGTTAATCGTTATGATAACTTTAATAATTCAATTGAAAGAATTAGCAAAAAATATCAATGGATTGCTTACTATGAAATTTTAGCTAAACTTGTAGATAAATTTCCTGATGTTCAATATTCTGGACTATGGGATGATTATATTAGAGATATTGATCCTACTTTACTATTACTTGAAATTGATAAAGAATCAAAAATACTAGTACCCTCACCACTTCCTTCGCATCAATCGAATGAATGGGTAAAAAATACCAAAGTTTTTGATGAAACAAAATTATTTTTAGAAATAGATATAGACAATCATAGATATATATGTTTAAGCTCAAAGTTTAATTTTGAAAAGAGAGAGAAAGAAATACCATTTGAAGATAGAGACTCATGTTATTTCTTAGCGATGGGATATTTTTATAATAAAGAAGATAGTAATGAAATTATCAAAGGTTATGAAAATAATTATGATAGAGGTATTAATATTCCTCGAGCACATAGTATATATTTATATGAATATTATTGGAGCGAAGCTTATAAAAATTATAAAGAGGGATATTTAACTGAATCAGATGGTAAATTATGTCCAGCTATTTATGAATATTTTTGGGAGTTAGATTATTCTGTTAAGGACAAATCAATAAGTTTTTATATTCCGTGTAAAGAAATAGTAGATTATTTTTCATTAATACAAACGGAAGAAGGAGTATGGAAAACTAAATTTGGTGAAACAATATGTATTAATTCTAAATTACTCGAATTTGATAATGAATGTTTACTTATTAAAAAAGAAAGTTTATTAAACTTTCTTAATACTAAAAAATTGTCTATTGGATGGAAAATATATCTAGAAAAAATTTCTCTTCGAGATAGACAAGAATGGTGGTACAATGTTTTTTATGACGATGGCAAATATAATAAGAAAATAATTAAGAATGACATGTCAAAAATTAGGCGTAATTTTTAGATTTATCTATATATTTATGCCACCGCTCAAACTTTTATAAAAAGTAAAAAAACAATATTTATATTGAACTTGTGACGTGAATTTCTAAAACACAACCAACAATCCACAAGGAAACTAGTAAATAAGTTTAAATAAGATTTCGAAAAAATGTGTAATATTATAATATGAAAATCTTTAAGATTATAGAAGAATCATACTGACTAAAAAGATTTTGAAAGTGATTAAGTATTTAAAACACGCCAATCTTAAACCGCTATTGACAAATATGAAGCGGAACCACCGTTGTTTTTCTTTTCAGGTCCAATTGAATAAATGTTATGAATAGAATGGATAAAAATATAATTATTTAAGTGTTAAAGTAAACCAAATCATGATTTAAGATTATAAGAAAGAAAAATTGACTAATGTTAAAACC
>NZ_JACYVY010000064.1:0-114263 GCF_017151825.1 Staphylococcus sp. EG-SA-18 | reverse complement strand
TTCAGTGTAAAATGTACTTGGGTCATGTAAAAGTCCTCCTGGGTATGTTTTTGTCGTTAAAAACATTGTACCGTAAAAGGACTGTTATATGGCCTTTTTACTTTTACACAATTATACGGACTTTATCCCAACTTGCATTGTCTGTTGAAATTGGTGACCCAATTTCTCTCTGTTGTGGCCCCGCCAACTTGCATTGTTTGTTGGAATTGGTGATCCTATTTCTCTCTGTTGTGGCCCCGCCAACTTGCACATTTTTGTATGCTGACTTTTCGCCAGCTTCTGTGTTGGGCCCCACCCCAACTTGCATTGTCTGTTGAAATTGGTGATCCAATTTCTCTATGTTGGGGCCCCGCCAACTTGCATTGTCTGTTGGAATTGGTGATCCTATTTCTCTCTGTTGTGGCCCCACGAGTATTGAAAAAACTTGTTATAAGCTTATTTTCATTTAGTCAACTACTACCAATATAGCACTAGAACTGGAAATGATAATTTAATATTGTACACTTTTGATTGTTTAAACATGTACATATTTTAAAAAATAGGAGAGCAAAGTAAATAATTGATATAGTTATTTTGAGAGTAATCCTAGGAACTATTGTATTTATATTTGTCTCCCCTACTTTTAAATGTCATTCATTATACATAAGCATTTTGATATAGAATTTATCACATATGCAAATTGAAAACAGGTTAAGACCATTTTTTGTCTCAACCTGTTTTATTTATTATCTATTTATAATTTCATCAATTTCTTTGTATATTTTTTCTAATGCAACTTTAGCATCAGCCATTGATACGAAATCATTTTTCTTAAGTGCCGCTTTAGCTCTATATTCATTCATCATAATCGTACGTTTATAATATGGATTTAAGCTTCCTGCAGCTAATGCATATACATTCGATTTGTTAAGTAAAGTTCTTAATTCTTCTGCTATGCGTTTATCATGAAACTGACTTTCAGTTAAATATTTGTCCAGACTACTTGCATCTGCTTTATTCCCTTCTATAGTTGCTATCCCAGTTGATGATAAAAGTAATGCTAATGTTCCTGTTAATATATATTTTTTAAATTTCATTATAAGCTCTCCTTAAAATTGATACTTACTGAGTATATAGTCAATTTCAGGACAATTACATTAACCTGTCATTAAATAGATTACTTTTTTCATTAACAAAAATTAACATAACATTTAATTAATTATTTCCAGATAACAGCAACGATTGAAGTTTTATTTAACTAATCCTTGTTTTAATACATTATCAATTCGCTCTTGTAAGACCATTTTCTTAACTTTGTATTCAAACGAAACTAAGTTGACTGCCTTTTGTGCTTTTCTGTGTGCACTGACAGTATGTGTTTTTTCAAATTCTCTCACAAGATTTTGAGCTTGAATCAATTTTTGTTCTTTTTTAATAGTTGCATCAGTTTTTGCTGCTGGTTTATTAAATTGTGGACGTGCACCATATTCGAATGTACCATCGTTAAATTCTAAAATATTATAGTCATGTTTGAATTTAATATATTTAGGTGTTGAGTTAAATTTTGGTCTAGATTGATATTTAAAAGTACCATCATTGTACTCTACGATATTGTGATTAATACTCACTGGTTTCTTTTCTCTTGGACCGTATCCTTCGCTCGCATCTGCTGTTGACGCAATTGTAGTTGTAGTAATACCTATTGCCGCTATTGTTAATAAAGATTTTGCTATCAATTTATTTTTCATGTTAATTATCCTCCAAATTATTATCTTACATTTATTAAGTTATCCTATTTATACAACTTTTGAAATTAACTAATTATTAATTAACTATAAACACTTTATAATATAGACAAAATATAGTTATCTATCTTGTGTCTCATCAGCACTTATACACTAGTCAAAAAATTCATGCCTCTACTTTTTCGAATTTCAAAAATAAAACCACACAACAAAAAAGACACCATTTGAATGTTGGTGTCTGATGGTATAATTTCATTGATTTTATTTGTAACTTCTCATTCTATAGTTAAATATTGTGACCCAGCTAATGATTAACGTTGGTAGAATTACTAAATTCAAATTAGACACGTCAAAAAAGACAGATTGAAAATTGTCGATATTAATATCATTAATGTCCATTTTTTCATTTACTGCTTGATAGATCGCAAAGTAAACTAAGAACCATTGAATTAAATGTTCTAAAACGACAACCTCTGTCAAATCGACATTCTTTTTTCTAAAAAGTAATCTAACTATAAATAATTGGAATATACTTGAAATCAAGATTAATATAATACCCATTAAGAAAAAACTACCAAAATCAATTGTGATAAATTGAATAATGCCATAAATAATTACGGCAGATATTGCCAGTGAAATATATCCTATAAAGATAAATACCACACCCATAAAGAGTGTTTTTAAGAACAGAAAAGGCTTCTTTCTATTTGTAACCAAATAGCTCAATATACAAAGTAGTAATAGAATTGTTAAAATTTTAATTATCATCGTTTGACCTCAATATATTTATTTATATCTTTATTATTGACCACGAAAAAATAACAATCACTTAAGTGATTGCCAATAATACTCATTGCCTACTCTATAGTAATCTTGGCACGTGATTTTACACTATTTTATCTATTTAAAAATGTAAGTGTTGAATTATGCTTACTTCGAAAATGCATAATTCAACTAAATAGTATAATTTTTAACTTATATATTAATCATAACATATCAACCATAATTAGAATATATCTCTTATTTCTTTATAAGTAAAATTATACATATTAATTACTTCTCTACTATGTGTCATTTCTTTGTTTTATAAACATTAATTATCAAAAAAGCTATATGTATAACAATTTGGAGTGTTTGTCTACCCAACATTGCAAACAAAATGCAAAGAAATATATATCGTTTTAACAATAAAAATTATCCAATCATAGTTGAGTGACGTTTACTACTATTATTATACTATCAACAAATTCAATAATACCTCAAATAAAAATAATACCATCAAATTCATCATTATTCTTTTTCGATTGCATTAAACCTTATTAATTTGCACTTAATTTTAATTAATGAAGTGTTAACTGGTAAATGCATGAAACCGTTTGTAAAATAGCAGTGTACTCGCATTAGTAAGTACAAATTTATTTTACAGGGAGAACTTATTATGAAAAAAAATATCACAAAAGTAATTATTGCATCTACAGTCATCGCTACAGGTCTTCTAACTCAAACTAATGATGCTAAGGCGTTCTTTAGTTATGAATGGAAAGGTTTAGAAATCGCTAAAAATTTAGCAGACCAAGCTAAAAAGGACGATGAACGTGCTGATAAATTAATAAAAGAAGCCGATGAAAAAAACGAACACTATAAAGGTAAAACTGTTGAAGACTTATATGTAATAGCTAAAAAGATGGGTAAAGGCAATACAATAGCTGTAGTAAAAATCAAAGACGGTGGTAAAAATGGTTATTATACCTTCGATATCACTCGCCCATTAGAAGAACATAGAAAAAATATTCCAGTGGTTAAAAACGGCGAAATCGATTCGATTACTTGGTATTAAAAAACATACTGAATTAAATAGTTGTACGCCAAACGTTAGAAAACAATGCTAACGTTTTGGCGTGCTTTTTTTATTTTAAGTAACTTCTAATTTATTTAGCATCTTTACGACTGTTTAATAAAGCACGTATGATTAACACGGTTGCCACTATATCCGTTACAATTTTTATGATTGTTAATACATTCGATTTCCTTTTCACAATAGCCACCTCGCTTGTTCAAAACATAAACAACTATTGCATTCACTTTTAAGTAATTATTTATATTATTTATCCCAATAAGCTCACCATTCAAATAAACACAATATTATAAAATAATTATACCTTTGGATATAGCAAAAAGCCACACTCTATAGCATGGCTTCTATCAATTATTTTAAAGTATTATATTTTAAAACTAGATCGATTTGTCTTTGTAATTTTTTCTTTTCATAGCTGTGTTGGAAATGAATTAAGTTAACAGCTCTTTGTGCTTTACGGTGTGTTGCAACAGTTCTTGTACGTTTGAACAAGTTTACAGCTTTTTGTGCGTCCACAACTTTTTTATTTACTTGTTTTTTAAAGTTTGTTTGATACTCGTTATATTTTTCAACCTTAGTTTGTGCATGAGATTCACCGGCAAACGTTGATACCGTTAAACTAATAGCAGCTATGCTTAAAATTGATTTCCCAATAAAATTCTTTTTCATAATTAATAACACCTATCCTCAAATATTTATTTTGTATATATTTATAATAATAGACAGATACAAAAAACTACATTAACTATTTATTAACTAAACATTAATATTTGTGTCACTACATTTCTGAATTTCAAGAATTTTGCTACTCCATATTTTAACCATCAAATTATTGATATAATTTATGACTTTAGAAATCCTTTTAAATATGTATACGATTCATGATTTTAACTAAAATTTCAAATTTCCTGACTTCTTGGAATCTTAATTTTATACTTTTTAATAATACACTTTTAACCAAATAATCAACATGATTCAACCTTATAGGGTCATCAACAATCACATTCTCCAAAATTACAATTCTTTTCATAACATAAATGTGTTATTCATTCCAATTATCTTATAAAATTGTCAGAAATACTTTTAAACAAACATTCATGACACGACCTCCTAGTTAAATCAGTCTATAAACTAAAAAAAGCCATAGCTACTTCTATTTAAAAAGTAGTATGACTGATTGTTTCGTGATGTCGATTTTTGAAATTGATGGTGCCATGTAAAGTTTGATCATCAATAATAACTTCAGCATATGTTTCTTCCATTGAACTTCTAGATTGAGATATACTTCCAGGATTAATAACATGAACACCATTAATATACTCATATTTTGCCACATGTGTATGTCCATAAAATGCAAACAAACAACCTAATTCAAGTCCTTTTTCAGCTAATAAATCTCTTGTTCGATTGACTTGATATAAATGTCCATGAGTATAAAATGCTTTCACGTCATTATATTTTGCGACCGCTTCATTTTCAAATTCTGGATAAAAATCACAATTGCCCTTTACTCTATTAAATAAGCTAAGTTCCGTATCATCATACGCGAATTCTGAATCTCCTAAATGTAAATATACATCTGCATCTGGGTGCATTTCATAAATTTGATATAAAACGCCTGATTCAGTATGGTTATCACTCACAATAATCCATTTAGACATTTTTATCACCTTCAAGAAAAGCTTGAAGTAAATTAATCGCATTTCGTCTATGACTAATTTGCCCTTTTTGTTCTTTTGAAAGTTGAGCCATGGTTTTATCTAATTTCGGTACATAAAATATCGGATCATATCCGAAACCATTTTCGCCATATTTTCCATCTGCAATTTCACCTGAAACAGTACCTTTAAATACTTTTGTTTCCATATCAGGGCCACTCATACTTATGACACAAACAAATTGCGCACGACGATCAGTTGTATTACCAAGCTTATTTAATAATTTTTCAATATTTGCTTCATCGCTTTTATTTTCACCAGCATAACGTGCAGAGTATATACCTGGCTCACCATTTAATGCAAAAACTTCTAGTCCACTGTCATCAGCTATGACTGTTTTATTCAATGCTTTTGCAGCAGCTTCTGATTTTAATATAGCATTTTCTTCAAATGTTGATCCTGTTTCTTCCACATCAAAATCTGGTATTAGTTCTGAAATACCTATTACGTGGTAATCTGGAAATATTACTTTAAAGTCATTTATTTTCCCTTGATTATTCGATGCAATAACAATCTCTTTCATTAAAAATCCTCCTAGTCATTCACTGATATACGTTCCACATTGACAGATAAATTTAACCACTCTTTGATAATGTTAGTAATGTGAGTAGGATCACCTGTTGCAAAAAATCGATGATCTGGATGTTCAGTATAACTTGCATGTTCATTACTAAATGTTAGCAATGCACTAACTTCACGAGCCGTTTCTAATCCAGACGAAATCACTGTCTTTTTACCACCAAAATAATCATAGATAGGTTTATAGAGCAATGGATAGTGGGTACATCCTAAAATGACAGTATCAGACTCACTATTACGCCAACGTTTCAGTGTTTGATGAATGACAATGCTTGTAATTGTTGGATCACTATATCTCATTTGTTCTACAAGTGGCACAAAACCTGGACAGGCAACGCCATGTACCTCTACATGTGGATTGATACGTTTAATATGCGTACGATATGCTTCAGATTTAATTGTGCCTTCCGTTCCTAGTACTAATACATTTTGATTTCTAGTAGTCATTATTGCTGTTCTAGCACCTGGTTCAATTACGCCAATCACTGGGATTGATAAGGTCTTTTGTAAATATTCTAAAGCTACAGCAGTTGCTGTATTACAAGCAATCACGAGCATTTTTATATCAAATTCCATTAATTTACGAGCGATTTCAACTGTATATTGTTTTACTTGTTCTCCTGGTCTTGGCCCATATGGACATCGTCCAATATCACCTAAGTAATAAATCGTCTCATTTGGCAACTGACGCATAATTTCTTTAGCTACTGTCAAACCTCCGACACCAGAGTCTATTACACCTATTGGTTTATTCATATTCGGTCATCCTTACTTTTAATTTAATTTTTAGTTTATCATAACTAAGCATTGGATTTTAGTATTATGCACTGTGTTTACCATTTTTGTCATTATAATATTTATTTTAAATCAGCCCACTATCATATTGTCATGTAATCTGCTTATTAAAAAAATCCCTTCCAAGTTATTGTGTATCTCCATTCAATTTAATTTTGAAAGGAACATAACATTTTAACTCAAAAGGGATTAATTTTTATTCTACTTCATGGTCTGAACCAAAGAATGATTTAAACATGTGGAATGTTGTTTCTCTGTTCATTGCTGCAATGGATGTTGTTAATGGAATACCTTTAGGGCAAGCATTAACACAGTTTTGTGAATTACCACACTGCTGTAAGCCACCAGTACCCATTAATGCATTTAAACGTTCATCTTTAGTCATAGATCCTGTTGGGTGCAAATTAAACAAACGAACTTGCGAGATTGCTTGCGCACCAACGAATTTATTATTTTCAGTAACATTAGGACAAACCTCTAAACATACACCACATGTCATACATTTAGATAATTCATAAGCTGTTTGACGTTTTTTCTCTGGCATACGTGGTCCCGGACCTAAATCATACGTTCCATCAATTGGGATCCATGCTTTCATACGTTTTAAGTTATCGAACATTCTAGAACGATCAACTTGTAAGTCACGGATAACTGGGAAAGTATTCATTGGCTCTAAACGAATAGGTTGTTCTAATTGATCAACAATCGCAGAACAAGATTGTCTTGCACGACCATTGATAACCATAGAACATGCTCCACATACTTCTTCTAAGCAGTTCATATCCCAGACAACAGGTGTTGTTTTTTCACCTTTAATATTAACTGGGTTACGTCTAATTTCCATTAAACAAGCAATGACGTTTAAATTTTCACGATATGGAATTTCAAATGTTTCTTCATAAGGCTTAGAATCACTTGTATCTTGTCGTTTAATAATTAATTTTACTGTTTTTTGTTTCGGTTTAGATTGTGTTTCATGTTGTGGAGTGTTTTTCACTGATTGTTCAGTCATTATTTTTTACCCCCTTTAGACTTACTTGTGTAATCACGTTTACGAGGTGGTATTAAACTCACATCGACGTCATCATAAGTAAACTGTGGTTTTTCAAATGCGCCTTGGAATGAGGCCATTGTCGTTTTTAACCACTCTTCATCATTACGCTCTGGGAATTCTGGTTTATAATGGGCACCGCGTGATTCGTTACGGTTATATGCACCAATCGTAATAACACGTGCAAGTACTAACATGTTCCATAGTTGACGGGTAAAGAATACCGCTTGGTTACTCCAAGTTTGAGTATCTTCCATATCAATATCTTCATAACGTTTCATCAATTCAACAATCTTTTTATCTGTTTCTAACAGTTTTTCATTTTCACGAACAACAGTTACATTTGCTGTCATAATTTCACCAAGTTCACGGTGTAATTTATAGGCATTTTCTGTACCGCGCATAGCTAATAATTTATCAAAACGTTCTTGCTCTTCAGCTTTACGTTTTTCAAAAATACTTTCGTCCATATCAGTATATGATCGATCAATATTTGAAATATAATCAATCGCGTTTGGACCTGCTACTGTACCACCATAAATCGCTGATAACAATGAATTGGCACCTAAGCGGTTACCACCATGTTGAGAGAAGTCACATTCTCCAGCTGCAAATAACCCTTTAATATTTGTCATTTGATCATAATCTACATATAGACCACCCATTGAATAGTGAACAGCTGGGAAAATCTTCATTGGTACTTTGCGTGGGTCATCACCAGTGAATTTTTCATAAATCTCAATGATACCACCTAGTTTTACATCTAACTCATGTGGATCTTTATGTGACAAATCAAGATATACCATGTTTTCGCCATTTATACCTAATTTTTGGTTAATACATACATCGAAAATTTCACGCGTTGCGATATCACGAGGTACTAAGTTACCATAATCAGGATATTTCTCTTCTAAGAAGTACCAAGGCTTACCATCTTTATATGTCCAAATTCGTCCACCTTCACCACGTGCTGATTCACTCATTAGTCGCAGTTTATCATCACCAGGGATTGCAGTAGGATGAATTTGAATGAACTCACCATTAGCATAAATAGCGCCTTGTTGGTAAACAATGGAAGCCGCTGATCCTGTATTAATCATTGAGTTTGTTGTTTTACCGAAAATAATACCAGGGCCACCCGTTGCCATAATAACTGCATCTGAACCAAATGTTTCAATCTCAGCAGTTGTCATATTTTGTGCAACGATACCTCTTGCACTATCATCGTCACCTTTAACTATGCCAAGGAATTCCCATCCTTCATACTTCGTAACTAATCCATCTACTTCATATGCACGAACTTGTTCATCCAATGCATATAATAATTGTTGTCCAGTTGTTGCCCCTGCATATGCTGTTCTGTGATGTAATGTACCACCGAAACGTCTAAAATCTAATAGACCTTCATTTGTTCTATTGAACATTACGCCCATACGGTCTAATAAATGAATAATTTTAGGTGCTGCCTCTGTCATCGCTTTAACAGGTGGTTGGTTTGCAAGGAAGTCGCCACCATACACTGTATCATCAAAGTGAATCCAAGGAGAATCGCCTTCCCCTTTAGTATTGACCGCACCATTAATGCCACCTTGGGCACAAACAGAGTGCGAACGCTTTACTGGTACAACTGAGAACAAATCTACATGTGCACCTTTTTCTGCCGCTTTAATTGTTGACATTAAGCCCGCTAGGCCACCTCCGACAACAATAAGATGTTTCTCTGCCATAAAAATTTCACTCCCCTAAATTTTCAATCTATATTTGTTAAATGCGATGTATTACATAAAGGCAATAATTGCAGTAACACCAATATACGAAATAACTAAAAATACGATTAATGAAACCCATGTAAATACTCGTTGTGATTTTGGAGATTGAAGTCCACCCCAAGTAACTAAGAATGACCATAAGCCATTTGCAAAGTGGAACACAACAGCAATAATACAAATAATATAAAATATTGCCCATCCAGGATGTTGCAATGTTTCGTGCATTAAATCGTAATTCACTTCTTTGCCGTAAAATGCTTTTTGTAAACGTGTTTGCCATAAATGGATACCAATAAAGATAAATGTTAAGATACCACTCACTCTTTGGAAGAAGAACATCCAGTTTCTAAAAATCGAGTAATGTCCAACATTTTCTTTTGCTGTAAATGCAATGTGTATACCAAACAAACCGTGATATAACAACGGAATGTATATAAATAAAAATTCTACAATAATTAGAAATGGTAATGATTCCATAAAGTTAGATGCCTTATTAAACGCTTCAGCACCTTGTGTTGCTTGGTGATTCACTAATAAATGAACGACCAAAAATGCACCTATTGGGATAATACCTAATAACGAGTGAATACGTCTTAGATAAAATTCATTTTTTGATTGAGCCAAAAGGAGTCCCCCCTGTGAACGAATATTTAATTTATTGAGCTATTTATATTAAACGTACGCTTAACCCCCTAAAGTGATATCGTTTCTAGCGTTGTCATTATCATTAAGCGAAACATTTTAAAGACAAATACACACTGCACGATCACCAAACTGCATGTCGAACAATGTAACATTTGGATTCGATATCTAAAATTGCTTGTGATGATAAACTTTCTCATTTAGAAAACGCTTCCACGTACATTCAAAAAAATAACTTTGTTAACCATATTGTAACATTATTTCATATATTTTGGGGCATGAGAATGATTCTCACGCCCAGTAATTTATTTATGCAATTGTTCATGTAGGTTCTTTGCGACGTTTTCAGGAATACCTATATTTTTAAAATCTTCAAGTGTAGCTTCCTTCATTTTCTTGATTGAACCGAATGAACGCAATAATAATGTTTTACGTTTGTTACCGATACCATCTATATCATCAAGTATTGATTTCAAGCCTGTCTTTTGACGTGTTTGTCTATGAAATGTGATTGCGAATCTGTGAACCTCATCTTGGATACGGTGCAACAAATAAAATGCCTGGCTATTTTTCTTCAGTGGTACAATTTCTGCACTAGCGCCATATAATAATTCAGATGTTTGGTGTTTATCATTTTTCTGCAAACCTGCAACAGGGATATCAAGACCTAATTCGTTTTGTAGCACATCAATAACCCCGTTCATATGTCCTTTACCACCATCTACTATTATTAAATCAGGTAATGGTAATCCTTCGTTTAAAACGCGAGAATATCGTCGTCTTACTACTTCTCTCATTGATTTGTAATCATCTGGACCTTTAACCGTTTTGATTTTATACTTTCTATAATTTTTCTTATCTGGTTTACCGTCGATAAATGTAACCATTGCTGACACTGGATCCACACCTTGAATATTAGAATTATCGAATGCTTCAATTCTAATTGGTGTTTGAATTCCCATTTGTGTTCCAAGTTCTTCAATAGCTTTAATCGTTCTTGACTCATCACGTGATATTAATTCAAATTTATTATTTAAGGATACTTTAGCGTTATGTGCAGCTAGGTCAACCATATCTTTTTTGGGACCTCGCGCGGGTTGAACGATTTTAGTGTCCACAACAGATTGAATCATTTCTTTATCCAAATTACGTGGTACATGAACTTCCTTAGGTAAAATATGTTGGTTTAAGCTATAAAATTGTCCAATAAATGTATAAAATTCTTCTTCTTCTGTTTGCTGTAATGGAATCATCGTTGTATCTCGCTTTATCATATTACCTTGTCGTATAAAGAAAACTTGGATACACATCCATCCTTTATCAACACTATAACCAAAGACATCACGAATCGTTTTATCTGATGACATAATTTTTTGTTTGTTTGTCAGATTTTGAATATGTTGAATTAAATCTCTATATTCTTTAGCCCGTTCAAAATCAAGTGATTCACTTGCAGTTAACATTCGCTCTTCTAAACTTTTTAAAATTGTTTTGTCTTCCCCATTCAGAAAATCAGTAATTTCCTTCGTCATTTGTGCGTATTTACTCAAATCAACGTCATATACACATGGTCCTAAACATTGTCCAATATGGTAATAAAGACATAATTTATCTGGCATCTTATCACATTTGCGATATGGATATATTCTGTCTAATAACTTTTTAGTTTCTTGAGCAGAATATGCATTCGGATACGGTCCGAAATATTTGCCAGTACCTTGTTTTACAGTTCTCGTCACTAGTAGTCTAGGATATTTCTCCTTCGTAATTTTAATAAATGGATAACTTTTATCATCCTTTAATAATATATTATATCTTGGTTGATATTGTTTAATCAGATTCAATTCAAGTAAAAGTGACTCTGTTTCACTAGACGTGACAATAAACTCAAAGCGACGTATTTCACCAACCAGTCTCGTTGTTTTAGCATCATGAGCACCCGTAAAATATGATCTCAATCGATTTCTTAGCTTTTTAGCTTTGCCAACATATATCACTTGATCATTACGATCTTTCATTAAATAGCAGCCTGGTTCCATAGGTACGACATTTAATTTATTTTTAATTCGTTGCTTATAGTCTTCCAAAAATATCCCCCCTTCTAATTTTAAAATGAATGATGCTACAAAAGTGCTTCAAATTTATCACCACTAATTCTAGTTAATAATCAACATCTTCGAGTATGACTTTTCATGCACATCATGTAATATTGAACATTGTTTTATCAAACCAACTGCTACAAATCTATCTGCATGCTAGATTATCATTTAACGTTCATAGATTTATTAATCCCACCATTCTCAAGTCGTAAACAATATGATGACTTATCATTCAACTTTTTATATTAAAAACACAAACAAAAACTGGAGCAATTCATTAAAGAAATGCCCCAGTCGTCATTGGTTGTAACTTATAAATGTTTATCTAAAACTTCAGCTAAGTTTTCTTTTGGTTGGAAACCAACAACTTTATCAACTGGTTGACCGTCTTTAAAGACGATTAATGTTGGAATACTCATCACTTCATATTTAGCTGCAGTTGATGGATTTTCATCAACATCTAATTTTAAAATGTCAGCTTTACCTTCATAGTCAGCTGCTAATTCTTCTAATACCGGAGCGATCATTTTACATGGACCACACCATGTTGCCCAAAAATCTACTAGTTGTACACCAGATTCTACTTTTGAATCAAAATCTGCATCTGTTACTTTTACGATTGCCATAAATGCCAATCCTCCTTAATTATTATTATGATGTTCAAATTATATCAGATAACATGCTTCATGTATTTCTATTTGCTCAATTTTTATGCTTATTTCAAATAACATGTTTGAAATGTATTCTTGTTGCTTTACATTATTTTAACTGCAGCTATTTAATTTATCAAATTATAATTTATTTTAGTGTTGCAACGGTAACGCCAAATCCACCTTCGCTTGGCATACCACCTCTAAAGTCACTAACACTTCTATGCTTTTTCAAATGTTGTTGTACACCTTTTTGAAGTGCACCTGTACCTTTACCATGAATGATATAAACTTGTTCGTAATTACTTAAAACGGCTTGATCTAAATATTGATCTAGTTCAATTAAAGCATCCTCATAACGATAGCCTCGTAAGTCAAGTTCAGTTTTAATTGTTTGACGATTTTGACGTGTAACCATTTTCGTTGGCTTAACTTTTTCTTTTTGTTTTTTCTCTAAATCTTCAATAGGTAACTTCATTTTAATAATTCCCATTTGAACAATTGCTTCTTCATCATTGACAATTTCTAAAACTTCACCCTTTTGACCGTAAGATAATACTTTTACTTCATCACCAGCAACAATTTTATCGTATTTTTGCTTTTGTACATTTTGCTTTATAGATTTCGCTTCATAATGATCATCTAATCGTTTCTTCTTATCAATCAATTCATGTTCTTTAACATCTGCACCTTTTTGTTCACGCAATTGTCTTAAGTCTTTAATAATATCGTCAGCTTCTTTTGTTGCAGCCTTAATCTTCTGATTTGCTTTTTCTTTCGCTTCCTCTATTAGAGACTTTTCATAATTTTGGAATTGTTGATACTGCTTAGATAAATCATCATGCACTTGCTCCGCTTCTTTTACAAGACGGTCCAGTTCTAACCTCTGTGTCTCTACACGTTTGTAATTACGCTCTAATGATTCAATCATTTCATTTATTTCTTTTTCATCAGTACCAATCATCGTCTTAGCCTTATTAATAATATTCAAACTAAGACCTAACTTTTTAGAAATGTCAAAAGCATTTGAACGACCCGGCACACCCATTAATAACTTATACGTTGGACTCAAAGTATCTACATCAAATTCTACACTCGCATTCATAACGCCTTCTCGATTATAACTATATGCTTTAAGTTCAGGATAGTGCGTCGTTGCCATTACTAGAGAACCAATTTTTCTAACATGATCTAAAATGCTCATTGCTAATGCAGCACCTTCACTCGGATCTGTACCTGCACCTAATTCATCAAATAAAACTAAACTATGTTTGTCTGCATGCTTTAAAATTTCAACTATATTCGTCATATGAGATGAAAAAGTTGATAATGATTGTTCTATTGATTGTTCATCTCCGATATCGCAATATACATTTTTAAATACACTTAACTGACTACCATCAAGTGTGGGAATCAACAATCCTGATTGAGCCATAACAATAATTAAACCTAATGTTTTTAATGTTACAGTTTTACCACCTGTATTCGGTCCTGTAATAATTACCGTTTCAATATCTTCCATAAATTCGATGGTATTAGCTACAACAGTCTCACGATTTAATAATGGATGGTATGCTTTAGGTAAATATACAGTACGGTCCTCTTTAAATATCGGCTTTGTTCCTTTAACACTTCTACTATATCTCGCTTTTGCGATTAAAAAATCTAACTGACCCATGACTTGTTCTGCCACAAGTAGTGCATCTTTGTCCGCAGCCACATAACCAGTTAGTTGCGTTAAAATGCGTTCTTTTTCAATTGCTTCGTCATGACGTAATCGACTAATTTGATTATTCATTTCAACAACTGATGATGGCTCAATATACAATGTTTGTCCTGAAGCAGATTGATCATGTACAATCCCATTAAAATCTTGTCGATATTCAGCTTTGACAGGTATAACGTTTCTTTCATTCCTAACTGTTACAATAGCATCTGATAATTTTTTCTGATTTGCTTGGCTTTTAACAATACGGTCCAAATTTTGTCTAATACGTTGATTCGTGCTAGAAATTTTACTTCTAATCCCTTGCAATTCATAACTCGCATTATCATATAAATCATACGTATCGCATGTTTCATTTATTTGATGAAAAAGATCAGTTAACACAGGTAATTGATTCATCTTGTCATCTAATATTGGGTATTTAACACCTTCATCTTCTTCAACCAATTGATTATAAAATGTCTTGAATTGATTTTGTACTTGAATTAATCTTTTTATCAAGTTAAGCTCTGATACATTTAAAACGCCGCCAATATCAGCGCGATGAATGAATGCTGATACTTTAGATAAGCCACTCAAGCTTGGTAAACGATGCTTATTATAAATTTGAGCAATCTCATCCGTTTCTTCCATTTGAAAAACAACCGTTTCAAAATTAGTAGCTGGCATCATTTGATTGACCTTTTCCAAGCCTAAGTCACTAATAGTTTCATTGGCAACGAGTGATTTTATTTTTTCAAATTCTAAGACGTCTAATGTTTTTTGTCTCATAAAATCCCTCTATTTCTTAAGTTTTGTATTATTTTCAATAAAGTCTTTAAAAGCTTCACGCGATAATGCGTTAATCACTCTATCTTTTGTTACAAATCCTTTTTGCGCAGTTGCTACGCCATAATTCATAAAATCTAAATGATTTGTATGATGCGCATCAGTGTTAATAGTTAATTTCACATTTGGATATTTACGAACGATATCAGCGCTCAGATCCAGTCGATGTGGATTGGCATTAATTTCTAATACTGTATTCGTTTCTTCAGCTAATGCCATTAATTGTTCAATATTCGGTTTATAACCATCTCTTCTACCTATAATACGCCCTGTTGGATGCGCTATATGTCGCACGTATGGATTGCGACATGCATTAGCTAATCGTTCCATAATTTGTTCTTCTGATTGGTTAAAGCTTTGATGAATAGCTCCAATTACATAATCAAGTTGTGCTAAAATTTCATCATCATAATCCAGCGAGCCATCAGGTAATATATCCATTTCTGTACCTGAATAAATATCAATTTCACTATATTCTTTATCTAAAGCCTTAATTTCTTCGTTTTGTCTTAAAAGTCTTTCTACTTGTAAGCCATTAGCAACACGTAAACTTTGTGAATGATCAGTAATTACCATGAATTTATAACCTTTTGCGATATTTGCTTCTACCATGTCTCGAATAGAAAACGCACCATCACTATACGTTGTATGCATATGAATATCACCATTAATATCATCTATTGTAATGATATTACTTAGATCTTTATCAAATTCGCTACCATCTTCTCGCATAGCAGGTGGTATAAAATTCACATTAAAATGTTCATATATCTTGGCTTCACTATCATATTGAATTAATGTACCATCAGCTTGTTCAATTCCATATTCACTTACTTTTTCATCACGTGCTTTAGCAAGTTGTCGAATTCTTATATTATGTTCTTTTGACCCAGTAAAATGCTGCAATGTATGATAAAAAGCACTTGGTTCAATTAATCGAAAATCGACACCAATCGTTTCATCATCATACGCTAATTCTAATGAAACTTTTGTGTTCCCCACTGCAACTTCTTTTACTTTATTGGGAATATTTAATAATTGCTGCTGCACTGCTTTTGGGTTATCGGTACTTATTATGAAATCTAAATCTTTGCTCATTTCTTTAAAACGACGGAAGCTTCCTGCAGATGAATATTGATCGATATAATTTAATGTATCTATATAATCAATGATTTCTTGATTAAGTCTTCTCATTTGATCAATTGGATATCTATCTTTCTTAGCACCAAGTTGTTTCACAGCTTCTAATATGTTTTGTTCCGTTTTCTTAGCAAATCCGCTTAATTCACTAACTTTTCCATTTTCACAAGCAACTTGAAGTGACGCTTTATCAACAATATTCAACTCTTTATATAGCTTAGCAATTTTCTTGCTTCCAAGTCCTTGAATTTTCAAAAGTGGAATAAGACCTTCCGGAACTTCTTCCTGTAATTGCTGTAAATACTGAGATTCACCGGTCTCACGGTAATCATTGATTACTTCTGCAACACCTTTACCAATGCCTTTTAACTCCGTTACATCAGATATTTCATCTAATGGTCGTTCATCTAATTCAAGACTTTGAGCTGCTTTTCGATACGCTGATATTTTAAAAGTATTTTCCCCTTTTAATTCCATATAAGTAGCAATTTGTTCTAATAGTTTGATAACATCTTTTTTTGTCATAATAACACTCCATAAAAAGAAGACCAGGACGTATCATTAATATATACCTTTGTCCTGACCTCTTATGATAATTTATAAATTAATGGTGAAAGCCGATAAATATGGGATGTGAAAAATCAATGAATGACTCACAATAGATATTTTAAGCTGATGTTGTAATGCTTCGTTAGGATATAATGCCAATAGATATAACGTAAAGTGTAAGACAATTATCGTCATAAACACACCAACTATCATTCCCATTGCACGACTGAAAATATGAATGTTTTGATACGCTATTATTTTATCAAAAGTTACGATAATTAGATATAAAATGAACTTACAAAACAATGTAATCATTAAAAAAGCTACAATCGCTTCAAATCGATTTTGTAGATGATTAAAATGAAACGCAAAAGTTGTATTAAATGCTGTTGTTTTAGGATATGGAATAAATACAATTAATCTTTCTACAATAGATTTGTAAAATTGACTGGCAATCCACAATGATACAATCGTTGCACTCAAATGTATCATAGATAACCAAAAACCTCGTCTGAATCCAACCATGACAAAATACACAAAGAAAATGATTATGATAAAATCAATGACCATTTATTGCTCACGCTGCTGCAATTTGTGAATTTGTTGTTTCAAACGTCGATTTTCTTCTTCTAGTAGTACTTTTTCATGCATAATATTCACAGCAGTTAGTATTGCTTTTCTTGAAGTATCTAAACCTGCTGCTTTATACCCTAATTCTTTTATTTTATCATCAACTAAATGTGCTACATATCGTATGTGCTCTGGGTTATCTTCCCCAACAATTGTAAAAAGCTGATCATTAATTGATACATTTACCTTGTTTTTAAACTGTGCCATTTATAATTTCTCCTGATCCTTTTTTTAAAATCTAAATTCACGTTATAAAATATGACTGGATAGTTTGTCTGAATTTGATACTAATATTGTTATATTGCAATTATGATAAAACAACAACACAATCTCTATAGATGACTTAATGTTCTTTTTATAATGAAATAATGTAAAGAATTTTCTATTCAATACTTTATCATGTTTAAATTGTGTCACTATAACATTTTCATAAACATTATACATGACCACTATGTATTTTGTAAGTATCCGCAATTAATTCTTTACAACATACATAAATGTTTCTGACGTTATTATCATTTATGATATGATTATTTTTGCTAAAGATAATGAAATTTTATGAAAGGATTTACACAAATGGCGAATATCGTTTTTAAATTGTCGGATAAAGACATAACGACATTAATGTCACGCATTACTTTTGATACTGAGAATTTACCTCAAGGTATGAAAGCACGTGCAAAGTATCAAAATACAACTGTAAATATTTACCAATCAGGTAAAGTCATGTTTCAAGGTAATCATGCAGAAGCTGTGTCTAAAGAACTTCTACCGCAGCATTCTCAATTGAATACTAATAAAACTAAAAAGAAAAATATGGCTAATTCTTTTCTTGAACAAACTTTAATGTATGATCAATTTAACTGTATTGGTAGTGATGAAGCTGGAAGTGGCGATTACTTTGGTCCATTGACTGTATGTGCTGCTTTCGTTACCAAAGAGCATGTCCCTATTTTAAAAACTTTGGGTGTAGATGATTCAAAAAAATTAACCGATACCAAAATTGTAGAACTTGCTGAGCAATTGGTTACTTTCATCCCACATTCATTATTAACACTACACAATGAAAAATATAATATTCAGCAAGCAAAAGGCTGGACTCAAGTAAAAATGAAAGCTGTTCTTCATAATGAAGCCATCAAAAATGTACTTGAAAAAATTGATTCGTCTCAATTAGACTATATCGTCATTGATCAGTTCGCAAAACGCGAAGTGTATAACCATTACGCATTATCCGATATACCACTTCCAAAGAAAACAAAATTTGAAACAAAAGGAGAATCGAAGTCATTAGCCATTGCAGTGGCAAGCATAATCTCTCGATACGCATTTGTTACATATATGGATCAAATATCAAAAAATATTAATATGACGATTCCTAAAGGTGCCGGTGCTAAAGTCGATGTAATCGCCGCCAAAATTATAAAAAAATACGGTCTTTCACATTTAGATACCATTTCAAAAAAGCATTTTAAAAATCGTGAAAAAGCCCAAAAAATTTTAAAGCCTCTTTGATTTTTAATCATTATAAATTGGATCCTAATAGGAAATCCTATTAGGTAAGTCATACTAATTTGCTTTGCTCATAAGTATGACTTTATATGCAGTTGTGCGAAGCATCATCTGTATTCCACTGTTCCTCTTTGACTTTTTAAACCAATCGAATCCTAATTGGTGAATCCAAAAATAAAACCCCATGTTAGGGATATCAATCTACTTCAGATATCCTTATACATGGGGTTTAAATCATTATCTAATAACAGCACCTTGTTCAATTAATGCTGCTTCAATTTCCGCTTGTACTTTTGAAACGCGCTCATCTGTCAATGTTTCTTCTGTGTCTAAATAATTTAAACGTATTGCAATTGATTTTTTACCTTTTTCTAAATGTTCGCCCTGATATACATCAAAGACAAGTGTATCTTTTAATATATTGCCACCGTGTGCATGAATCGTTGATAATAAATCAGCTGCTGGAATATTTTGATCTACTTCTAATGCAATGTCACGAGACATGCCTGGGAATCTCGGAATTGGCTGGTAATTAATGTAACCTACCGACACAGACATTAATGCATCAAAATTCAACTCAAAAACATACGTACGTTTTAAATCTTTATCAGCTGCTAATGTTGGATGTAATTCACCAATAAAACCAACAACTTTATTTTCTAATAAGATTTCAGCTGTACGACCTGGATGTAATCCATCAATATCGGCACGACGATAACTAAATTCAAGGTTTAACTTTTCAGATACTCGATCCACGACACCTTTTGCTAAATAGAAATCAACCGTTTCTTTCTTACCTTGCCATTGATTGACTACATAATCTCCAGTTAAAATACCACTTAAATATTCAACTTGATCTGGTAGTTCACCTTCTCCATTAGCAAAGAAGACATTGCCGATTTCAAATAATTTTACATCTTTATTTTTGCGTGCCACATTATATGATGCTGCTTCGATTAAATGTGGTAATAAACTTTGACGTAATGACGCATGCGCTTCACTCATTGGCATCAATAAATCAATTGTTTGACGCTGTTGCATCGAAAATGCAGTAGCATCCTCTTTAGAAACTAACGAATACGTAATAGCTTGATCTAATCCAGCACCTTCTAACACTTCTTTAACCATTCTCGTTTTATATTGGCGATCAGTTAGCTGACCACTAGTAACTTTATCGAAGACAGGTAACGTTGATGGAATATCGTCGTATCCATATATACGTGCAACTTCTTCAATTAAATCTTCTTTAATTGTAATATCTTTACGACGTGATGGTACTAGCACTGTAATAACATCATCATTTATTTCTGTATCAAACCCTAGTTGATTAAAAATAGTAACAATATCATTTTGTGACAAATCAAATCCAATAGTGCGATTAATTTTATCAGCAGTGATGTCGATTGGTGTAATAAATGCACCAAGTTCTCCTGAAGACACTCTATCTTTTAGCACTTTTCCGTTTGCATAAGTTTGTAATAAATAACATGCACGGTCGACTGCTTCATCTACAAATTCAGTAGCTATTCCTTTTTCAAAACGACTAGATGATTCACTGCGTAAATTTAAACGTCTTGATGTATGACGAATTGAAACTGGATCAAAAATAGCACCTTCAATCACTATATTTGATGTTTGTTCTTTAACTTCTGAAAAATCGCCACCCATAACACCAGCTAATGCAATTGGAGTTTGTCCATTAGTAATGACAATATCGCTCGTTAATAATTCACGTTCTGTATCATCTAATGTTGTCATTTTTTCGCCTTCATTAGCTTGACGAACAACAATTTGTTGTGAACCAATCGCATCTTGATCAAACATGTGCAATGGTTGACCGTATTCTAATAACACATAATTTGAAATGTCAACAACATTATTAATAGGACGTATACCCGCTTTTATTAAGCGTGCTTGCATCCAAATTGGCGAGGGTTCAATTGTCACGTCGTGAACAACACGTGCACTATAATATGGTACTTTATCTTCATTTTCTATTGTCACAGTCAGTTCATCATTTGCAGATAACTCAAGCTCATTTGATGTTGTGTCTGGCTTAGTCATTTTTGTATTATACAATGCTGCAACTTCATAAGCAGTACCTATCATACTTAAAGCATCTGCACGATTCGGCGTTAAATCAAATTCCATTACTTGATCATCTAAATATAAAGCTTGTAAGGCATCTGTTCCTGGAACTTGGGATTCACTAAATACATAAATGCCTGATTCAAAACTTTTCGGTATATAATTACTTGAAATACCAATTTCTTGTAACGAACAAATCATACCTTCTGAACGTTCACCGCGTAATTTGGCACGCTTAATTTTAATACCACCAGGCAATCTTCCACCTACTTTAGCAACAATGACATATTGTCCTGCATCAACGTTCGGTGCACCACATACTATTTGTACAGGTTCGTCTTCTCCGATATCAACTTGGCAAACATTTAATTTATCTGCATCAGGATGTTTATCTTTTGACTTAACGAAGCCGACAACTAAATTTTTGATATCTTTTGTGTAGTCAATTAAATCATCCACTTCAATACCTGTGCGCGTAATACGTTCTGCCAAATTACTTACAGAATCATCGATTGTTACATATTCTTTCAACCATTCATTTGATATCAACATTACATGTCACCTCTATCTTCTACCGCTTTAAATTGATCTAAAAATCTCACATCATTAGTATAGAAATGACGAATATCTTCTATACCATATTTCAACATTGCAATACGGTCTGGTCCCATACCAAATGCAAATCCAGAGTACTCTGAAGAATCAAAACCAGCCATTTCTAATACATTAGGATGTACCATTCCAGCACCTAAAATTTCAATCCATCCTGTGTGTTTACACACATTACAACCTTTTCCTTTACATTTAAAACATGACACATCAACTTCTACAGAAGGTTCAGTGAATGGGAAGTAACTTGGACGTAAACGAATTTCACGATCAGCACCAAATAATTTCTTAGCTAACAATTCTAAAGTACCTTTCAAATCACTCATTTTAACGTTTTTATCAACAACTAATCCTTCGATTTGTGTAAATTGATGACTATGTGTCGCATCATCAGAGTCACGACGATACACTTTACCAGGGCAAATAATTTTAACTGGACCTTGACCATGACGTGATTCCATCGTACGTGCCTGCACTGGTGATGTATGCGTACGTAATAAAATTTCATCCGTAATATAGAAACTATCTTGCATATCACGTGCAGGGTGTGATTTAGGTAAATTCAGCATTTCGAAGTTATAATGATCTTGTTCAACTTCATATCCATTCACAATTTCATAACCTAAACCTAAGAATAAGTCTTCAATTTCTTCTATTGTACGTGTTAATGGATGCTTTGAACCGATTTCAATATGACGACCTGGTAATGATACATCAATTGTTTCTTCAGCCAATTGCTTATTTAATTTTTCTTTAACTAACATCTGTTGTCTTTCATCTAATTCATTTTGAATTGTTTGACGCAATTCATTCACTTTTTGACCAAATGCAGGTTTCTCTTCATTCGGCAAATCCTTCATCAATTTCATTAGTCCGCTAACTGACCCTTTTTTACCTAAGTATTTCACTTTAACTTCTTGCAGTGCACGTTCATCATTTGCTTCATTAATATCTACAAGCGCTTGTTGTTTTAACTCTGACATTGTTTGTTGTTCAGACATATGTCACTGACCTCCCTATTCGAACTATTCATTTTATATTTATCATATTTGTTGTTTAACTAAAAAAAGACTTTCATCCTCTTAAAAAATAAGGGACGAAAGTCATTTCCGTGGTACCACCCAAATTTATGCCTAAGCATACACTTGTTTAATATTGATAACGGATTGTCTTTCCGACTTAAATCTCTTTAAGTAACCAAAAAGGTGAAAAGACTTTAAATAATTGGAATAACTTGCAGTCACGATTATTCTCCCTAAAACAATTATTTATATAAATGTCCATGCCTTTTTATTGGTTTATATTCAATTGTGTATGCAATCACGTAGAAATGTTCTGTTAAACAATTAATTATAATTATATCGGAAAACTTTCAACACGGTCAACCTTTCAAATGATAAAGTAAAATACTACCTGCAATCGCTACATTTAAACTTTCAGCTTTACCATAAATAGGTATGATTAAATTTTGTGTAGTATGTGCTAATAATTCAGGATTAACACCTTCTCCCTCATTACCTAATAGTAATGCAAAAGAATCACTTGAAGTAACTTCTTTGTATGCCACTGCGTTTTCAAGTGCTGTACCATAAACAGGACCATTAAATTGAGTAATAAACGTATCGAGATCTTGTGTCATAACTGGCAAATGGAAAACACTACCTTGACTCGCTCGCAACACTTTATCTTGATAAGGATCTGTCGTACCCTTCTCCATTATTACAGCATCCATTCCAGCAGCATCCGCAGTTCTAATTAATGTGCCTAAATTTCCAGGATCTTGAACACGATCGATGAGCAATACTTGTTGTGCTTTAGAAATATCATAGTGCGGCTTCTCAATGATTGCGAAAAACCCTTGTGGTGTCACTGTACCTGATAAAGATTCAGCAACTTTCATGTTTATTTCAAAAACTTCTTGCGCGTATGCGATAATTTGCTGATCTAATCTTGCCGGTTCAATTGCAAATAATTGTGTAATTACAATTCCACTTTGATAAGCTTCTTCAATTAAATGCACACCTTCAATTAAAGCTAATCCAGTTTTATCCCTCTCACGTTTCTTTTTTAGCTTGTTCGCTTGTTTAATTCTATTATTTTGTGCAGAAGTAATTTGTTCCATAGATAGCTCCTCGCTTTATTTTTAAAAATAAAAATATTAATCATTAATAAGATGAAAACATTTGATTGTATAGTTAATATTAATTAATCGATTTTATCACTCATATTATTTCAAATTGTATAAATTTCTTTTATCGATACTACTACTATAAATCATACGCCCCAAAATATCATTATTAATTCTTTTCTTCTTCAAAATAAATCAAAATGATATAATTGATGATTATTTTCAAAGCACATTCAAATCAAACTATGTTTTAGCAATTTGTTGTTAGCATGTTTGTGTTCATTAAAAAAACGACCATCATCGGTATCATGTATGGTCGTTACAAAAGTTAACAATACCAATTGTCATAACAAGTACTGCAACCTCTTTAAATTCAATTATTTCATGTAACTATAGCCTATATCATATGTAATTACTTTGTTATTGATAATCGGGCTACTTTCATCTTCATTTTTACTTCTAACATGTTTATGTGCTGCTTTAAAGACATCAGATTTTAACCAATCCGTAAAAGCTTGCTTTGATTTCCAAACTGTTAAAATTTTCACTTCATCAAAATCTTCCTGTTCTAAAGTTTGTGTAACAAACATGCCATCAAAGCCTTCTAATGTTTCAATCCCATGTCTCGTGTAAAATCGTTCTATAATATCTTTTGCTGTTCCTTTTGTTAACGTCAGCCTATTTTCTGCCATAAATTTCATAATTATCCTCTTTTCTGTTTAACTTACCTTAATTATTTTTGCGACAACAACAATTCTTTTCGTTGTTTCACTATATGCATCTTCGCACGTTGATAAAGTCATTATTCTATCTTTTACCGTTACATTAACATCTGAATTAATTACAGATTTACGTTTTGTTTCATCTAAAAATTGTTGATAATCTTGATCATTTTCAAAATCTGTACGTATGTAATTATCTTTAGTAGTAGTTTTATATGCACTAAATACTTGCAATTGATATTTACCATATTTATTGTCAAATTCAATTATCTTGTGTTTTTCATAAAACGATTGCTTTAAATAATCTTCTAACACATCAAACATCGTATTATCACCGACATGGTGCCCGTATAAAATAGTATTATGATTTAAATTCTTCAATTCATTTCTAAAATCCATAAAAATACTACCTTTACGTCGATGTTCTCGCTCAAAATCTAAATTTAAATAATCGTGATTTGTCTTACCTTGTAGTACTGGATAATTTAATGATGTTCCTGATAATTTTATCCATCCAACAATGTCTTTATTTATTTTTTCAAGTGATTCAAATTGTGGTCTCACATGTGCTTGATGTTTGCTCATCAGCATTTGAAATTTTTGTTGTAATTTCTCATAATTTGCGCGTTCTTGCTTGTCTTCAATATATGTTTGAACAATTTTGTAACCAAAAATGATAATAATTACAACCAATAAAATTTGTACAATAGTTAAAAATCGCTTCATTCTCATAAAAATCCTCTTTTATTAACGACGTTTCTTCAGTCATCACTAAACCAGTTGTTGTACCGTTTTAGATTCGATTTCGTTGACTTTGACAAATTAAGTAAATTAGCATTGGACCACCGACAATCATTAAAATAGCATTGGCTGGAATTTCTAGAGGAGGCTGTATCACTCGTCCTAATAAATCAGCCACTAACAATAGCCATGCACCAATAACTGTAGAAAACGGAATAAGTACTCTGTAATTGCCCCCAACTAGCTTTCTAACCACATGTGGCACAATAATACCTAAAAAGGCTAGTTGTCCAACAATCGCAACAGTTGCACTTGCTAAAAATACTGCTAATAAACCTGTTAACCATCTGTAACGATCAATATTAAAACCGATACTTCGCGCTTGTATGTCGTCTAAATTTAGTAAATTCAATTTAGGGGACAATAGTAATGTTAATATTAATCCCAATAATGCTGATACTGCTAATATGTATACGTCGCTCCATATTTTCATTGTTAAGCCTTGAGGAATTTTCATTAAAGGGTTTTGAGTTAAAATTTCTAAAACACCATTTAATAATACGAATAACGCAACACCTACTAATATCATACTTACAGCATTGAATCTAAATTTAGAATGCAACAATATAATTATTAAAAATGGTATTAAACCTCCAATAAAACTTAATAATGGTAAGTAAAAGTACAATTGTGGAATAAACAACATACAAAGTGCTCTTATTATAAGTGCACCTGAGGAAACGCCAATGATATTCGCCTCTGCCAAAGGATTTTGTAGTGCTGCTTGTAATAATGCTCCAGAAACTGCTAACATTGCGCCAACCATCAATGCAATTAATATACGTGGCAATCGCAAATCAATGATTGAATCCACTGCTTCATTGTTACCAGTTGTAAATTTTGTAATTAGGTCATTAAATGACAATTTAATTGTACCGGTTACAAACGAAATATAAGCAGTTGCGATTAAAATGACTAACAAACATAAAAATAGTAGTTTCTTTTTATTTTTTATCATCATATCAACTCACTATTTTTTATCCTTATAAAATAAATCATATAATTGAGTCATTGCCTTATCAGCATCAACATTTGCTGTAATACCGAATGGCACTTCCTCTAAGTCATAAACATGATTATTTTTCACAGCTTTAAAATGTTTCCAAATATCATTCTGTTTAAATTCTTTTTGAAACATTTTCTTAACTTCTTCAGGCATTCCGTGTGGTAATCTTAAAATAATATCTGGATTGATATTCAACAAATTTTCAGTATTAGACGAAATATATTGACGATCTTTCACTTTAATAACATTTTCTCCACCTGCTATTTTAACTAAATCACCAATATATGATTTATCAGTTGCTACTAAATAGCTACCCGGTACACCCATTAATATTAATACTTTGGGATGTTTCTTTTGTTTAGCTGCTTTATTTTCAATTTTTTGCTTTACAGAATTTAAATGGTCATTTAATTCTTTTGCTTGTGCTTTACGATTAAATTGATCACCTAATTGTGTAATCGACTTTTGCATCCCTTTTAAACTATCAAAATCATAAAAGTAGCCTTTCATATTTAATTGTTTGTAAAATGGTTGCATTTCATCTTTAATCGTTGACACACTCAAAACATGTGTTGGTTTTAATTTTTTAACAGCTTCAACATTCGGCTCCATTGGTTGACCAATTTCCGGTACATCTTTATAACGATTAGGCAATGTCTTATATGACGTGGGTTTGCCGACAATTGGTAAATCCAATTTGTCCAATGTCATTGTCAATGCAACAGTTGTTGGTACGATTCTGAATTCGCCGGATTTAGTTGATTCTTGAGAACTGGAAGATTGACAGCTGGTTAAGATAACGACGCTTATCACTAAAATGGTTAAATACTTTATGATTCTCAAACTTGGTTACCTCTCTTTCTGCTGTATAAATGTGCCGAAATAAGTAAAATAGTTGCTAACACAATGCCAGCTGCAAATAAAATATATTGCTTTTTATGATTTGGTTCATCAAGTTCTTTAATATCACTAGATAATTGACTACTATTCTTGCTATCATCATCTCTATTAAAAGCTGGTAACGCTTTTTCTTTTTCAACTACTTTTTTCTTTTCCTTTTTTGATTTTTCATCTTTATGTTTCGGTTGCTCTTTGTGATTATTTTCAACCTTTTTTACTGTTGGAGGGCTATTTTCAACTTTTAATGTACCTGATGCTTTAGGTCGCTCATTTTCAATCTTTTTATTACTGTCTTGTTGCACTTTATCTTTTTGTACAGGAATATCATTTAATCCTTTTTCAGTAAAAAGGCTAGTACGTCTTTCCTTAGTATCTGATTTTTGACTATCTTTTTTGTCATCAATATCTTTTTTAAGCTGATCTTGATTATTTTCTTGATTTTGATGTTTTGAAGGCACTTCTTTTGCATCATCATGTTGTACTTTTTTCTCTTTAAAATGAATAGAATACACCATTTCTTTGTTATCTAGATTTTTCTTTTCAGCCAACGTTTTAACATGCATATTGATTTTATCCATATGCTGTTCAATTAAAATTCTTACTATTGTGTCATCCTTTTCATCTTTTATAACAAAAGGAAATTCTTCATTTTTGTCATTTTGAAAAACAAGTTGTTCTTTATCTATTTGACCTTTTAGCTTTACTTGCAAGTAAATTTTACCAGTCATATCTGAAATCAATTGCGCCTTTTCGTCAACTAGTTGTTGTTCCTCAGTTACATTTTTATTTTCTTGATTAAAAATTAGTAACTCTAACGCTTTATTCTCTTTTATCTTTTCATCAAAAATTGATGTAGTTAATTCTGTTTTATCTTTTGCTTCAGGTTGATTAAATTTGGCTGATGGATATTTTATCTCATCAGCCAACACGCTACCAATCATTGTTGTATATGTAAGTATACCTAAGCTAATAATAGCTATAATAGATTTTGTAGCAATTTGTTTAACATTTCTCATTATTCCACATTGCCTTTAGATTTTTTTCTAACAAACAATGTGATTGCGATTAATAATGCTAAGGATGCAACTGGTATTGCATATATATATGCAGGTGTACCAGCATTTGTTTGTGGATTTTCTACTTTGTCTTTATTCGAACTATTAGATTCACTTTGACCAGTAGTCGTTCCATCAGATCCTTTGTCACTACCTGAAGCAGAATTTTTATCATCTTTACCTGGTGCATTAGCACCTGCTACATCAGTTGGTCCATTAAATTTATATGTAATGTTGTAATGATGGTCATATTTGAATGGCTTTCCATTTACTTTTTCATCGATATAAACGTCAATTTTTCCATCTATTTTACCGTTCAACTTACTTACTTCAAATTCAGAAGTGCGTTCATCTTTGGCAGTGTTTTTACTAATAATATTTTCTTTATGTCCTTCGATACTCATTCCAGTAATCCAATGACTGTGGTTGACAGTTATTTGAACATACAATTTACCATTTTTCTTAATGTACTTTGCCGGTTTATTAAAATAGTCATTAGCAATTGACGTGTCATTGGTATTGTATTTGTAAACCTCATAATTCAAAGTACCGCTATCTGCGGCATTTGCAGAATTACTGAATGTCGCGATGATGATAATTAACGCTAAAATCGTTGTATTAAAAACTTTTAAAATATTTTTCAAAACATAATCCTCCTTTTTATGATTGCTTTTAAGTCTTTAGTAAAATCATAAATAATAATGATTATCATTGTCAATATTTATTTTATAATCAATTTATTATTGTTATACGAAAATAGATGTGCTAGTATAATTGATAACCATTATCAATTGCAATGGTTAATCATCTCATATAACAACACATAATTTGTATCCTTAGGAGGAAAACAACATGACAAAACATTATTTAAACAGTAAGTATCAATCAGAACAACGTTCATCAGCTATGAAAAAGATTACAATGGGTACAGCATCTATCATTTTAGGTTCCCTTGTATACATAGGCGCAGACAGCCAACAAGTCAATGCGGCAACAGAAGCTACGAACGCAACTAATAATCAAAGCACACAAGTTTCTCAAGCAACATCACAACCAATTAATTTCCAAGTGCAAAAAGATGGCTCTTCAGAGAAGTCACACATGGATGACTATATGCAACACCCTGGTAAAGTAATTAAACAAAATAATAAATATTATTTCCAAACCGTGTTAAACAATGCATCATTCTGGAAAGAATACAAATTTTACAATGCAAACAATCAAGAATTAGCAACAACTGTTGTTAACGATAATAAAAAAGCGGATACTAGAACAATCAATGTTGCAGTTGAACCTGGATATAAGAGCTTAACTACTAAAGTACATATTGTCGTGCCACAAATTAATTACAATCATAGATATACTACGCATTTGGAATTTGAAAAGGCAATTCCTACATTAGCTGACGCAGCAAAACCAAACAATGTTAAACCGGTTCAACCAAAACCAGCTCAACCTAAAACACCTACTGAGCAAACTAAACCAGTTCAACCTAAAGTTGAAAAAGTTAAACCTACTGTAACTACAACAAGCAAAGTTGAAGACAATCACTCTACTAAAGTTGTAAGTACTGACACAACAAAAGATCAAACTAAAACACAAACTGCTCATACAGTTAAAACAGCACAAACTGCTCAAGAACAAAATAAAGTTCAAACACCTGTTAAAGATGTTGCAACAGCGAAATCTGAAAGCAACAATCAAGCTGTAAGTGATAATAAATCACAACAAACTAACAAAGTTACAAAACATAACGAAACGCCTAAACAAGCATCTAAAGCTAAAGAATTACCAAAAACTGGTTTAACTTCAGTTGATAACTTTATTAGCACAGTTGCCTTCGCAACACTTGCCCTTTTAGGTTCATTATCTTTATTACTTTTCAAAAGAAAAGAATCTAAATAAATCATCGTCACACTCATAACTTAATATATTTTTTATTTTAAATTTTATTTAACCTATGTCATAGATATTTCATAATCTATAACATAGGTTATTTTTTTATAAAATAACGTTGCAATTAACTACCATTTCAATGTACAATACAAGTAATCAATTGATAATGATTATCAGTTGATAATATACAATTAGGAGTTGTTTTTACAACATGAACAAACAGCAAAAAGAATTTAAATCATTTTATTCAATTAGAAAGTCATCACTAGGCGTTGCATCTGTAGCAATTAGTACACTTTTATTATTAATGTCAAATGGCGAAGCACAAGCAGCAGCTGAAGAAACAGGTGGTACAAATACAGAAGCACAACCAAAAACTGAAGCAGTTGCAAGTCCAACAACAACATCTGAAAAAGCTCCAGAAACTAAACCAGTAGCTAATGCTGTCTCAGTATCTAATAAAGAAGTTGAGGCTCCTACTTCTGAAACAAAAGAAGCTAAAGAAGTTAAAGAAGTTAAAGCCCCTAAGGAAACAAAAGAAGTTAAACCAGCAGCAAAAGCCACTAACAATACATATCCTATTTTGAATCAGGAACTTAGAGAAGCGATTAAAAACCCTGCAATAAAAGACAAAGATCATAGCGCACCAAACTCTCGTCCAATTGATTTTGAAATGAAAAAGAAAGATGGAACTCAACAGTTTTATCATTATGCAAGTTCTGTTAAACCTGCTAGAGTTATTTTCACTGATTCAAAACCAGAAATTGAATTAGGATTACAATCAGGTCAATTTTGGAGAAAATTTGAAGTTTATGAAGGTGACAAAAAGTTGCCAATTAAATTAGTATCATACGATACTGTTAAAGATTATGCTTACATTCGCTTCTCTGTATCAAACGGAACAAAAGCTGTTAAAATTGTTAGTTCAACACACTTCAATAACAAAGAAGAAAAATACGATTACACATTAATGGAATTCGCACAACCAATTTATAACAGTGCAGATAAATTCAAAACTGAAGAAGATTATAAAGCTGAAAAATTATTAGCGCCATATAAAAAAGCGAAAACACTAGAAAGACAAGTTTATGAATTAAATAAAATTCAAGATAAACTTCCTGAAAAATTAAAGGCTGAGTACAAGAAGAAATTAGAGGATACAAAGAAAGCTTTAGATGAGCAAGTGAAATCAGCTATTACTGAATTCCAAAAAGTACAACCAACAAATGAAAAAATGACTGATTTACAAGATACAAAATATGTTGTTTATGAAAGTGTTGAGAATAACGAATCTATGATGGATACTTTTGTTAAACACCCTATTAAAACAGGTATGCTTAACGGCAAAAAATATATGGTCATGGAAACTACTAATGACGATTACTGGAAAGATTTCATGGTTGAAGGTCAACGTGTTAGAACTATAAGCAAAGATGCTAAAAATAATACTAGAACAATTATTTTCCCATATGTTGAAGGTAAAACTCTATATGATGCTATCGTTAAAGTTCACGTAAAAACGATTGATTATGATGGACAATACCATGTCAGAATCGTTGATAAAGAAGCATTTACAAAAGCCAATACCGATAAATCTAACAAAAAAGAACAACAAGATAACTCAGCTAAGAAGGAAGCTACTCCAGCTACGCCTAGCAAACCAACACCATCACCTGTTGAAAAAGAATCACAAAAACAAGACAGCCAAAAAGATGACAATAAACAATTACCAAGTGTTGAAAAAGAAAATGACGCATCTAGTGAGTCAGGTAAAGACAAAACGCCTGCTACAAAACCAACTAAAGGTGAAGTAGAATCAAGTAGTACAACTCCAACTAAGGTAGTATCTACGACTCAAAATGTTGCAAAACCAACAACTGCTTCATCAAAAACAACAAAAGATGTTGTTCAAACTTCAGCAGGTTCTAGCGAAGCAAAAGATAGTGCTCCATTACAAAAAGCAAACATTAAAAACACAAATGATGGACACACTCAAAGCCAAAACAATAAAAATACACAAGAAAATAAAGCAAAATCATTACCACAAACTGGTGAAGAATCAAATAAAGATATGACATTACCATTAATGGCATTATTAGCTTTAAGTAGCATCGTTGCATTCGTATTACCTAGAAAACGTAAAAACTAATAAATCGTCTTTATATTTAATTATTAAATTAACAAATTTTAATTGGCGGATGAGGTATCCAGTTACCTCGTTCGCCAATTATTTTTCGCAATATAAAAAGTCCCACTTAAAACAATCATTTTAAGCGGGACTTTTTATATTGAGTAACTAAAATTATTTAGCTGCTACTTCTTCGCCATTGTAAGAACCACAGTTTTTACATACACGGTGTGATAATTTGTATTCGCCACAGTTTGGGCATTCAGTCATACCTGGTACTGAAATTTTGAAATGCGTACGACGTTTGTTTTTTCTAGTTTTAGAAGTTCTTCTTTTTGGTACTGCCATGATATATCCTCCTTAGATTATAAACGAAAAATACTAAATGTTAGTTTAATTAACAACATTATATCATTAATTAAACTACTTATTGCTCTTTATCATATAATTGTTGTAATTTTTGAAGCCTTGGATCAACTTGTCGTGATTCTGAATCATCTTGTTCTTGCTGTTTAGCAAGCTCATCTAATTGATCCTCATCGATTACTTCCCAACCATTACCTACTGTCAACATTTGGTCACTTTGCTCTGAATAAGCTCTCATTGGTTTCTCAATAATAACTATATCCTCGACAATATCCTGAAGATTAACCATACCATCTTTAATAATGTGATAGTGTTCATCTACATCATCTTGATCATCGTTATACTGATTGTACCCTTCTAAATCAAATACTTCTGTAGTAGTTACATCTAGTGGGACTTTTACTGGTACAAGAGTACGTGCACAAGGCATTGTATACGTTCCAGTAATGTGAATATCCGCAACGACTTCTGTTGACTTAATGGTTAACTGACCTTGGATTGTAATTGGAGATAAATCAATTAAATCTAATGATTCTTTTAAATTGTCAAAACTCACCGTTTGATCAAATTCAAATGGCTTACCTTGATATTTCCTTAATTGCGTAATTGACCATTTCATATGGCTTCACCTCTAACAAGCACAAAATTTATTTTAACTTTCTAAGAACAAGTTGTCAAGATTTTTTCTTAACATATCATGTTCTGTTACAATATTAATAATGAATACCGAAAGGACGAATTGCAAATGAAAAGCGTTGGCTTAATCACAGAATATAATCCCTTTCATAATGGGCATCAATATCATATTAATCAATCTAAAAAACTTACAAATGCTGACGTTACTATTGCAATAATGAGTGGTAACTTTGTCATGCGTGGCGAACCAGCAATCTATAATAAGTTTACTCGTGCAAAAATGGCGTTATCAACAGCTGATTTAGTTATCGAACTACCAGCAACTGCCAGTTTATCATCTGGCGATCATTTTGCCGAACTAGCAGTTAAAGTCGCAGATTATATGAGTGTCGATACAATTGCATTTGGTAGTGAAAATAATGATATCAAAACATTAAAGCAATTAGCACACAGCATTAATGAAATTGAACAATCTGAATCCTTTTCACAAAAAGTAAAAGAAGGTAAAAGCTACCCTCGTATCATTAGCGAATTATTAGAGCATCATGAAGCACTAGCAAGTCCTAACAACATACTTGGTATTAGTTACCTGAAAGCAATTGCTAAAAATGCTAAAAACATCAATGCAATTTCTATCAAACGAGAAAATGCTCAACATCATGATTCATTAATTCAACACCATCAGTTTGCAAGTGGTACATCTATTAGAACATCAATCATTAGTCAAGATGATCATTGGCATCATGTGGTACCTAAAGATATTCAACACTTGTACGTAACACCTCATATAACATTAAATCAAATATTTCCATATTTGAAATATCAAATCATAGCTATGACTACAGATTCATTAAAAAATATTTATACTGTTACTGAAGGTTTTGAAAATCGTTTGAAATCTAACATTTATGAAGCAACTGATTTTCATCATTTTGTAAAATTACTAAAAACAAAGCGTTATACATATACGCATATCCAAAGACTGTTAATGAATGTATTATTAAACATTAAACCTACAGATGTTACGAGTAACATTCACGCAGTTAAAGTATTAGCGATGAACGACCGTGGCAGACAATATTTAAAGCATTTAAAAACAGCGTTCCCAGAAAGACAATATATAACCAATATTAACAAAAGCAATGCACATTACTTCACAAATGAAATCAAAGCAACACACATATACAATGCAATAAGCGGGCAACAACAAACAGATTTCAACACGCCTGTCATACAGCAATATCGTTAACAAATGAAAACAGTATTTTAGGATTGTAAACCATGATAAACCTAAAATACTGTTATTTTTATTACTTAAATTTCTTCTTCAATGCCTTTTCAACATAAGGTGGAACGAATTCAGAAATATCTGCTCGATAAGCTGCAACTTCTTTAACAATACTTGAACTTATAAATGAATAATTAGTACTAGACATCATATATAACGTTTCAATTTCATTGTTCAACTTTTTATTCATTGAAGTTAAGCGTAATTCATATTCAAAATCACTGACTGCTCTTAAACCACGTATGATTGTTTTAGCTCCTACTTGTTCACAATAATCGACTAGTAAACCACTAAATTGATGAACCTTGACATTAGGTAAATGTTTAACAGATTGTTCAATTAAATCCATACGCTCTTCTAAACTAAACGTACCTTCTTTTTTACTATTTTTAAGAACACAGACATGAATTTCATCAAATCTATCTGTACTTCTCTCAATAATGTCTAAATGACCATAAGTAATGGGGTCAAAACTACCCGGAATGACCGCTATTGTATGTTCCATGCTATTCTCCCTTTTCTAATAACAATGTGTCTGTCAACCCATAATGGTAACGTTTAATCATATTAAACGGTTGATAGTCTATTTCTTCATGATTGCTAAATTCACAAACGATGATACCATTTTCTTTCAATAAATTAAACTCTGAAATTAGTTTTAAAGCTTTATCAATGAGACCTTTATTATAAGGTGGATCTAAGAAAATGACATCAAATTGAATATCCCGTTTTGACAATGCTTTTAAAGCTCTATCTGCATTATTTTTATAAACTTCAGATTGTGCCTCTAAATCCAAATTCGCAAGATTTGATTTAATAACTTTTACAGCTTTAAAATTTTGATCAACAAAGATTACCTTATCCATACCTCGAGAGAGTGCTTCTATTCCAAGCGCCCCACTTCCTGCAAATAAATCTAAACCTATACCTGACACATCATATAAACTATTAAAGATACCTTCTTTAACTTTATCCATAGTTGGTCTCGTATTACGGCCTTCCATACTTTCTAAAGCTTTACTTTTATGTTTACCTGCAATGACGCGCATGTTGTTCACACTTCCAATTCATTTAGTTATTTAATATAATTTATTGAGAAAAAGGAGAATGATAAACCAATGAAACAAACATTTATTACACTTGGTGAAGGTCTAACAGATTTGTTCGAATTCATGACGATGATTGAATATAACCATCAACGTATTGATAAAATTATCTATTTTCATTCACCACAAGCTGAAAATAAAAAGTCATCTGTAGCAATCATTATGAACCCTACAACTGGCAATCATTTCCAAGCATTTTATATCATGATTAACGCTATTAAATATCCATATCCAGATTCAAATAAAAAGTTTCAAATGATTAATGATTGTGCTGAAAAATTCGACATACCAATTTTAGGTATCGATGTACAGCCCCCTCAAGCATTTCATGATTTATCGTTATATTATAATTATTTAATTAGTGTGTTAAGGCTCCAAAAATGGATACCAGAACTTCAATAATATTAATTATATATTTCGTGTTTCTCTTTTTCGTAAGTTTTCTTTAAGTATTTATATGGTGAGCCATCAATGTGTCTAACGTATTTAAGTTGCATTAGTTTATGTACAATTTGATCAACATCTTGCTCATTCACATACATAATTACAAATTTACGATCTCTATTTGAATGAACGATATGTCCATATTTTCGGATTTGTCGTTCATGTTTCATATGTTTTAAATAAACTACAATACTAGTTCTTGGGATTAAATTCATTTAAACCTCACTCCATTTATTTTCAGCATTAATCATATCATGTCTTTATTAATTTTAAAATATTAAGCTACCTTAAATATGTCTTGTGTAATTGCTCGATAAATGTATTTAGATTATATTAAACATCATTATATTAATTCAATTCTCAAGAGCATCACTATTTGATTAACCACACATTTCACTGTAGTCAGAACTATGATTTTGTTAAGCTATAAAAGTAAACGAGGAGGAATTTTCTATGAAAAAAGTAAACAGAAACATTTTAAATGCGGTACTAGTCGGTGCTGGATTTGTAAGTAGTCTATTAATGATCAATAAAAATAAAGTGAGTACTAAAAAGCAAACCATCCCTGCTTTTTTCAAAGGCAATGCACCATATATATTTGCGCATCGCGGTGGTATGGCTTTAAGACCAGAGCAAACGCAACTTGCATTTGACTATGCTAAACAATTAGGCGTTGATGGCTTTGAAACGGATGTGAGACTCACAAAAGATCAACAGCTTATCGTTTTTCATGACGCAACTGTTGATAGAACGACGAACGGCTCTGGAAAAGTTAGTGCCCATACATTAGCAGAATTAAAGAAATTAGACGCAGCTTATCACTTCAAAGATATCAATGGACTAACACCATATCGTGGTCATGCACACACAGCTATACTAACCTTCGATGAGTTGCTGAAGCAATATCCTGATATGTATATAAACGTAGACTTAAAAGATGCTCCTGAATCCTATGAAGGCTCAATCGCACCACAAATTATGTTTGATACAATTGCAGAAAATCAAGCATTTGACCGCGTTCTTGTGACAAGTTTTTATAAAGAACAAATCGTTCGTTTTAATAAAATTGCACAAGGATCCGTCGCAATTGGTGCTAGCCAACAGGAAGTTACAGAAGCATTTTTAAAATATCATTTATTAGGTGGTAGATACTACCAACCATTAGCACAAACGTTCCAAATGCCTACTCATTTTAAAGGCATTGATTTGACTTCATCTCGTTTTATCAAATGGTTAAATGATATGAATATCATTCCAGGCTATTATGGCGTAAATAGTATAGATCTGATGAATGATTTATACCAAAAAGGTGCACACACGATTGTGACAGATCGACCAGATTTAGCACAACAATTCAAACAAACAATCCCGAATAAATAAAAACATCGAGTCAGATGCTAGTTAGTGGTTTCAATAACCACCTTTTTCTGACTCGATGTTTTTTATAATGAACAATTACAGGATCCGCCCGTCGCACAACCACTATGTGATGTTTGAAAGAATGGATTACCTGTTTCTATTTTGACATGCTCTGAAACAGCGTACGCAATTTTCGTAACAACTTCATCAATTAAATGTTGAAGTGCCATTTCCCTAGCTTTGTAATGCATCACAACGTCAAGCATCTCATATGCTCTTTTGCGTTGTCTTGTCTCTAACATGACTTTCTTATAATCAGGATGATATTTCCCGAAACGCATTACTTCATCATATTTCTCTTTTGATTTTAAAAATGATTGATAAAGTAAATGTGCTTCGTCATTGTTTTCGAGCGCCTGTTTAGCTTGCTCAAATGATGCATAAATATCTGATGCAACTATCATATCAGCTAGTTCATCAATATCATCTAATATCGCTAGTGAAGCTTCATTAATCATAAATACCCCTCATTGTTATTTTTCTAAGAAAATTAGTGAATAATAATCTCTCATTACATCTCCACCCATCTCATCGTATTTTGAATTTAATAGACGAGATCGATGTATATCTGAATTCATCCAACTATGGATTAATGTTGGTACATCATTAAACGCATAACCAACATTTTGAGCAGTTGTTTTATAAGTAACGTGATTTTTATCTAATTGCCCTCTTAATGCGTCCTCTGTAAATTCAACACTATCAGAACCATTAGAGGTCGCTTCATATAAGTTATTAGATGCAATATGTGCTAAATCGCTATTGATTTTCAATGGTTTTAATCCTTTTAATTTTCTCATTTCATTCGTTACTTCATAAAGAGAAATTAATTGATTTGGATTTTGCTCAACTGGACGCTTATTATGCTCTTCTGACGTAGAATTAGAATTTAATTGATAAGGTTCAATATCTGCTAACATTTCTTTTGTTAAAAATCGTACACTTAGCACCTTTTTCGATTGTTGATCAGAATACACTTGTGCATATATGTCGCCATATTTAATCAGTGTTTGTGTTTTTAAATCTTCATCTGAAAGTTCAAATTCATATTTTTTACCATCAACTTTAAAGGACGGTTCTGGATTAATACTTGTATGATTAAAAATTTCTGCAGAATGTTGTCCTATTTTTAACGGACTAACATTGACTTTCTCACCTGTAGCATACACTGAAACGATTTCTTCACGTTTAGTTGAAACAATGTAATAACTGTTTTTGTCTTTAAACACATAATTTTTGTAACCATCTCTAAAAGGGTAGACACGATCTGCTTGTCCAAATTTAGAAGTAAGCACTTTAATATCTTTACCTACCCATGTACCAACACCTTCTTTAGGCTTTGGATTTTCAGCATGGTTATTTGATTTATTCACCTGTTCAGATCTATTTACTTTATTACCTTTATTCGGGTTCTCTAATACATCAAATTTTAATCTCGGTGAATAAAAAAGATATATTAAAAATCCAACTAAAAATAATACACCGACGACTCTTATAATTAACTTTTTCATCAATCAACCACCTAAAAAGTATTAATACTATTGTAAAAAACAACACATTAATTAGCAAATTTTCAACACTGACATAACTGTGTCGTTTCGATGAAACAAAATCATCTTCAGGCATAATTTTAACGTCATAAAGATTTTCCCTACACTCTATATCATAACCTATCTTTATGTTTTCAGGTTGAATTTCATTATTAGGATTAAAATATGTATAAAAAAATGGACAGTTAAGGTATCAAATGAATACCATCAACTGTCCGACTATTCTTCATCAAAAAACCTGATAAAACAAATTGCCTTATCAGATTAGTATCATTTGTATAAGCATATTAATGACCAAATGTTGCTTTAATCAGTGATGTCGTTTCTCCACCTGGATATAATACATATAATAATAAGTAAACTGCTACACCTGTAATTGCAGTACAGAACCATATAACTGAAGCGAATGGCCCGAATTTGCGGTGTACATTATATTTATCTTTAAATGCAGTAATAATTTGAACTAGGCCTAGAATACCACCAATTGTTGCTAAATTAATGTGGAAAAATAAGAAAATCGTATAATATTTCTTAATTGATGCTGGTCCGCCAAATGCTGTATTACCGATGAAAATCGTTCTACTTGCATAGATTAAGAAAAAAGTTAAAGCAAAAACAGCTGCAGCTAACATAACATTTTTGTGTTTATTTATTTCCCTTTTCCAAATAAGTCTCCAACCAATGGCAATTAAAATTGCACTAATGACAATACATGTCGTACTAATCGTTGGTAAAATTGGAACGCCCATATTTTTCATCCTAACTTAATTAATCTAGATCAAAGTAAGTAATGAAACAATCACAGCTAACACGAAAAAGATCACTAAATAATTTAGTGAATATATAAACATTTGTGTTGCCCATTTTGTTTGATCTGAATTTTTCTTAAATGTTGTTAAACCTAATGCAATCCATCCTAAATTTAATAATGTAGCTAACACTACGAATACGACACCTAAATTTATTAGTAATAAAGGTACTGGCAATAAAATAATCAACCAGATAAACATACTGACACGTGTACGTTTAAAGCCTTTAACTGATGGTAACATTGGAATATTTGCAAGTGCATATTCATCTTTACGTTTAATAGCTAAGGCATAAAAATGAATTGGTTGCCAACAAAATACAACTAAAAACAGCGCAATCGCTGTTAAACTAATTTGTCCTTCAATTGCAACCCATCCAATTAGTGGTGGTACTGCTCCAGGAAAACTCCCAATCACTGTGTTCCATGTTGTATGTCTTTTAGACCATATTGAGTAATAAGACACATAACCTACAATCCCCATAAGACCAAGTACGCCTGATGGTATATTCAATAAAAACAAACAAATTTCTCCAACTAACATCATACCAAAACTTAATAATAATAAATTTTGATCTGTAATTCTATTATTTACAGTTGGTCTATTTTGTTTACTAGGCATAATACGATCAATATCTTGGTCGTAATAATTATTTAACGCACATGCGCCACCCATAATTAAAGTAGATCCTAATAGCATTAATAAAATTTGAGGTATTGATGATAAGAAGGAATGATTTGTCATTACAACTGCTAGCCATGCGCCCGCAAAAGCCGGAATTAAGTTACCTTGAACAAGTCCCATTTTAATTATCTGTTGCAATTCTTTGAAGTTAACTCTGCTAATATTTTGTGACAAAGTATGCTCTTTGCTCATAATCCCCCTCCTTAAATTTGTTCATATAAGATTATGATATCTTAGATTGCATAAAAAGACTAGGTTTAATAAAATTAAATTGTGACAAATTAACGACAAGAGAAAATGTCAATTTTGTGACACAAATAACATTTAATTTATTGCTATAATGTATATGTTAGAAAATTTTAATAAGTAGAATCATGCATCTAAAAGAGATTAATATTTAAGCTTCAAATTTGAGTAAACGTGGATTACATAATTATCCCAATAAAAAAATCATTACGATTAAGTTCTTTTTATGTCGTCCACATACAATACTTGTAAAATTAAATCATATTTCCTGCGTTGGATCCCATCTTTTCATATCCTACAATCAGGTCAATTTATAGTATCATCTCAAATCCGGCTATTAATTCTAATTCTCAGTGATGCGTTTTTTTATGATGGGGTGTATAAATTGTTTGGCAAAAAGAATTTAAAATGGTTAGGTGTCGTAGCAACGTTAATGATGACATTTGTACAACTTGGTGGAGCCTTAGTTACCAAAACCGGATCAGCTGATGGTTGTGGTTCTTCTTGGCCACTATGTCATGGTGCGTTGATTCCAGAATTCTTTCCTATTGATACGATTATTGAGTTAAGTCATAGAGCCGTTTCAGCTTTGTCTTTATTAATGGTCTTATGGTTAGTTATCACTGCATGGAAACATATAGGCTATATTAAAGAAATTAAACCTTTATCAATCATTAGTGTTGGATTCTTATTATTGCAAGCATTAATCGGAGCTGCTGCTGTTATTTGGCAACAAAACGATTACGTTTTAGCATTGCACTTTGGTATATCATTAATCAGTTTCTCATCTGTATTTTTAATAACATTGATTATTTTCTCTATAGATCAAAAATATGAAGCTGACGAATTATATATCAAAAAGCCATTAAGACGTTTAACATGGTTAATGGCAATCATCATTTATTGTGGTGTTTATACTGGTGCACTAGTGAGACATGCGGATGCAAGTTTAGCATATGGTGGTTGGCCATTGCCATTCCACGATCTTGTACCACATTCAGAACAAGATTGGGTTCAACTCACGCATCGTATCATGGCTTTTATAGTGTTTACGATTATTATGATTACTTATATTCACGCTGTTAAAAATTATCCAAATAACCGTACTGTTCATTATGGTTATACAGCTGCATTTATACTTGTTATATTACAAGTTATCACAGGTGCATTATCTATTATGACAAATGTTAACCTGCTAATCGCACTTTTCCATGCATTATTTATCACTTATTTATTTGGTATGACAACATACTTTATCATGCTAATGTTACGATCAGTAAGAAGTGACAAGCAATAACAAAAAAGCAAACCGTAATTTTAATGGCACGCCCATTAAAATTACGGTTTTTTATATCAATATTTAAAATTAAACCTAAGCCATGTAAAAACGAGATTACACGTCAATTGTTGTGTAATCTCGTTTTATTTTAATCATTTTAGTCAGTTGCTTTTTCAATTTCGATTAATAAATCGCCTGTCGCTATTGTGTCACCATTATTTACAGTTACTTGTTTAATCACACCGTCAAATGGTGCTTGAATTGTTGTTTCCATTTTCATAGCTTCAGTAATTAGCAACGGCTGGTTAGCTTTCACAGATTCACCTACACTAACCTTGACTTCAGTTACTGAACCTGGCATTTGCGCACCGATATGACTTGGATTACTCTTATCTGCTTTTGGCTTAACGTTCGCATTTGTATGCACATTCTCATCTTTAATGTAAATACGTCTCGCTTGACCATTCATCGCATAGTAAATCGTTCTATTACCATTTTCATCTGGTTCACTAATCGTTTCTAGTTTAATAATTAATCGTTTACCCTTATCGATTTCGATTTCTACTGTTTCACCATTACGCATTCCAAAGAAGAATGTAGGCGTATCAAGTAACGATAAGTTTCCGTATTGATTTCTAGTTTGAATATATTGTTCATATACTTTTGGATATAATACATAACTAATAATATCTTGCTCCGTAACAGGACCTTGTTGCTCTTCTTCAAGCAACTCACGGACTTTTTCAAAATCAACTGGCTCTAGATATTCACCTGGACGAGCTGTTAGTGCTTCTTGGCCTTTTAAAATAACCGCTTGTAAATCTTTATTAAAACCATTTACAGGTTGTCCTATTTCGCCTTTGAAGAACGACACTACTGATTCTGGGAAATCTAATTTATAGCCATCTGTAATCACGGATTGTTCATCAAGATCATTTTGTACCATATAAAGTGCCATATCACCAACTACTTTAGACGATGGAGTTACTTTTACGATATCACCAAATAAGAAATTCACTCTGCGATACATATCTTTGACTTCATCAAATCTTTCGCCTAAACCTAAACTTTTAGCTTGTTGACTTAAATTCGAATACTGTCCACCAGGCATTTCATGTTGATAAATTTCAGTATTCGGTGATTTGATATCACTTTCAAAGTCTGAATAATAAGTACGTACAGTTGACCAATAATGACTAAGTGACTCCATACCTTCAATATCAGTTCTAAGGTGGCGTGGGAAGCCATTTAATGCATAATATAACGAATTGGCGCTTGGCTGACTTGTTAAACCACTCATTGAAGCAACAGCAGTATCAATGATATCGACACCAGCATCTATTGCTTGTTTGTATGTTAATAAACCATTACCACTTGTATCATGAGTGTGAAGATGAATTGGTAAATCTACAGCTGATTTTAACTCACCAATCAATTCGTAAGCGGCTTTAGGTTTTAATAAGCCTGCCATATCTTTAATCGCTAAAATATGGAAACCTTCACGTTCTAACTCTTTAGCTAGTTTGACATAATACTCTAAAGTATAAATGTTTGATCGCTCAGGATTTAAAATGTCACCTGTATAACAAATAGTACCTTCAGAGATTTTGCCCGCTTCTTGTACTGCTTCATTGGCAACTTTCATTTGATCTACCCAGTTTAAAGAATCGAAAATTCTAAAGACATCTATGCCTGCTTTAGCACTTTCTTGTACGAATTTATGAATAACATTATCAGGATAGTTTTTATAACCAACTGCGTTTGAAGCACGTAACAACATTTGGAATAATACATTTGGAATAGCTTTACGTAGACGTTCAAGTCGTTCCCATGGGTTTTCCTTCAAGAAATTATATGCCACATCAAATGTAGCACCGCCCCACATTTCAAGTGAGAAACCATCTTTAAATACGTCCGCTGTTTTGGATGCGATATTAATCATATCCTTAGTTCTAACTCGTGTAGCTAATAATGATTGGTGTGCATCTCTAAAGGTTGTATCTGTTAGTAAAACATCATCCTGCTTTTTAACCCATTCAGCTACACCTTTTGGACCTACTTCATCAAGCAATTGTTTCGTACCACTAAATGAAGCGATTTTACTTGAAGATACAGTTGGAATTGATGCTAATTCATAGTCTGGTTTCGGACGTTTCTCAACATTTGGGAAACCATTAATTGTTACATTACCTATATATTCTAATGTTTTAGTACCTCTATCTAGAGACGGCTGAATGTCGAAAAGTTCTGGTGTTTCTTCAATAAATTTAGTTGTGTAATCACCACTTGTGAACTTTTTATTCTTCATTACATTAATTAAGAATGGAATATTAGTTTTAACACCACGAATACGCATTTCTCGTAATGAACGTACCATTTTTTCTTCTGCTTGTTTAAATGATATCGCGTGTGTAGATAATTTTACGAGTAATGAATCATAATAAGGTGATATCTCAGCACCTTGGAAACCATCTCCAGCATCGAGACGTACACCAAAGCCACCGCTTGAACGATAAGCAATGATTGTTCCAGTATCCGGCATGAAATCATTTAACGGATCTTCTGTTGTAATACGACATTGGATGGCATAGCCCAATGTTGTAATATCTTTTTGTTGCGGCATATTAATTTCTTCACCAAATAAATCGGCACCTGCTGCAACTAAAATTTGTGTCTTAACAATATCAATTCCTGTTACCATCTCTGTAATTGTATGCTCAACTTGTACACGAGGGTTAACTTCTATAAAGAAGAATTCGTCACCAGATACTAGAAATTCAACAGTACCTGCATTGACATATTTAATATTTTCCATCAATTGAATTGCAGCATCACAAATACGTTGACGTAATGTTGGTGATAATCCAACTGATGGTGCAACTTCTACAACTTTTTGATGACGACGTTGTACTGAACAATCACGTTCAAATAAGTGTACGATATTTCCATATTCGTCACCTATAACTTGTACTTCAATATGCTTTGGATTATCAATGTATCTCTCTATGTAAACTTCACTATTACCAAATGATTTTTCAGCTTCTGATTTTGCTCTATGGAAAGCATCTTCTAATTCACTTTCTTCACGAACGATTCTCATACCTTTACCGCCGCCACCACTTGTGGCCTTAATCATTAGCGGGAAACCAGCTTCTTCTGCAAATTCTTTTGCTAATTCATATGATTTAATTGGACCGTCTGTACCAGGAATAACTGGTAAATCTGCCTTGATAGCCGTTGTACGAGCTTTAACTTTATCTCCAAACATATCTAAATGTTCTAAATGAGGACCAATAAATTTAATTCCTTCTTCTGCACAACGACGCGCAAATTGTTCATTTTCACTTAAAAATCCATAGCCAGGATGAATCGCATCCACATTCGCTTGTTTTGCTACATCAATGATACGCTCAATATTTAAATAACTTTCAGCAGGACCTAAATCACTTCCAACTAAATAGGATTCATCTGCTTTATATCTATGTAATGAACTTTTGTCTTCATTCGAATAAATTGCAACTGTGCTGATGTCTAATTCTGCCGCCGCTCTGAATATACGAATTGCAATTTCTCCACGGTTAGCAACAAGTAACTTTTTTATTTGTTTCAATAGCGATACACTCCTCAAACTATTAGAATTTTCTAACTAATTAGATAATAAAATTTTATCTTAAAGCGCTCTGTTTTGCTATAGTTATGTTTCAAATTTTCAAAATTTAACATTCTTGAGACAATTAAAACCTCCGCTTCAGAAATAATAATTTCAAAAATGACTATGCAACAACAGGTAGTTCACGTTTTTGTTGTGAAACATTTTCGATTTCTACAACTCTAAAAAATTAAAAATAAAATTGCAAAACATCAACATTTATTATCAATAGCGATAACTTTATCTTATCATCATGATTCTAATTTCGCCACCACATTTAGTAATTTTTAGTCATAAAATTTAGTTATAATTATACGTTGTTTTGTTTATAAAATTTGATAATCATGAGTAATCTCGTAATATCAAAACAAAAAGGAAGTTAAGCGTTGTTTGGTTGCCTAACTTCCGTTATTGAACTCATCAGTCCAATTTGACAAAGAGTATATAAATAGCCAATGTTTAGCATTGCTTAATGACAGAAGTCATCTCGTACTAAATATTGGCTAGTATTTTTTTAATTAAATTGTCTTCTTATATCAACTTTTTGTTGTTGTTTCTTTCGTTGCTGGTCTACTTTGATTTGTTTACCTACAATCAGAAGTAATCCCATAGCAATACTTAAACTAATCATTGATGATCCACCAAAGCTGATAAATGGCAATGGCACACCAGTTAATGGAATTGTTGCCGAAATACCGCCAATGTTTACAAACGTTTGACTTCCAAAGTATGTGGCAATCCCAACACACACAAGTTTATAAAAATATGATGATGTTTTATTTGCAAACTGGAAGGCACGATATACAATAAAGAACTCTAAAGTAATAACTAGCAATCCTCCGATTAAACCTAATTCTTCGCAAATAATTGCAAAAATAAAATCTGTATGTGGTTCTGGTAAATAGCCCAATTTCATTGCACTATTTCCTAATCCTTTTCCAAATACGCCACCGTTACCTATCGCAAGCAATGAATTGGAAATATGGTATCCAGTTCCTGATTCGAATTGGAATGGATCTGTTAGCGTACTAAATCTGGCAGTTAAATAACTTGGTAACCAACCAGCCATTAATGCAATGACAAATACTACTAAGAATCCTAGTACTGCTGGTATACCAAATCTTAGGACTTTGTTTACCCCAATTCCTGAATAAAAAATGATCGCAACTAAAATAATTAATATTAGTAATGTTTGCCCTACGTCTTTTTGTAGGAAAACTAAAAACGTACAACCTAATGCTAATACAATAGGACTTAAAATTAATTTTGGTTTACTTAATACTCTAGGCATTTTTTTACTGATCATAAATGGGATATATAATATGATTGCAATTTTTAATAACTCAGATGCCTGTAAGTTCATAAATCCTAAGTTTATCCAACTTTTAGAACCATTAATATCTTTACCTATTACTAACGTCAGTAATAATAGTGAGACGATAGTTATAATCATACCTTTTTGCACTTTAATATTACTCAGTAATTTAACATTCATTAAAAATGCAATAAAAAATACAATTATAAAACTCATTATGACATATGCTAATTGTCGGTTGTAAAAATACGTTCCTGGAACATCGATACCACCAGTCAATGTGCCTTTAGTTGCTGGAACCATACTTGCACTATATACCATCACTAATCCAATTAAACTCAATACAATATATGTAACTAATAACGGATAATCAATAAACTTTGAGGTTTTACCAATATACCGTAAAATACTTCTAAAATTCTTCATATATTCAGTCATCCAATTCTACAATTTATACTTCAAATGATTTCGTTTTATACTTTAATTTTAAAAATCCATGTTACTTATTATATACATGACACAGTCATAATCACAAATATTAACAGGTCTCTTGAGGTAATTTATAGAATATTTGTTTACTTAATATCGTGAATTGCTAAAACCCAATAAAAGTGACTGACATGTCATCAAGAAGACAACATAACAGCCACTTTAATCAGTAATTAAACTATAAATATAAAATCGGCGCAGCTCAATTGTCGATATCTCACGCCATTTTAATATGCTTATATATTAAACCTTAAACAAGTGTAAAAGCTTCATGTAATTTTGAAAGTTCTTTCTCAAGACGTAACATAATTTGTTTGCCATCTTCGCGGTCAACTAAACCTAATTTAACAGCAAAATCAACTTCTTTTTGAAGTCCAAACATTTGTGTATCTAGTACTTCTTCATATAATGGGCATGAAGGTAATGTTAAATTATCTAGTTGAACTTTAATCAGATGCAAGATTTCATCAGCATCTTTAGTCAATTGTTTCAAAGCTGCATTTTTCATTGTTGCTTGTTTCGCCATGACACGCTCCCCCTCTATATAAATTCTCAAGTCTTACTAAAAGTTTATCTTACTAAATATTAAAAAGCAAGTAGATTTAAAATGTGTCGTTAGCAATTTGTGTTAAAATAATGCTATATACATTGATAGGGAGTGGGAAAATGATACAAATTAAAGGAGCCATAAAGTTTCCTATAACATTAGATAGTACGACTTGGATTTTCGATGATAGAAAAGTTAGCATCGAAGATTTAGAAAAAGGTGTATTTGATGGTTCAAAACCAATCGACTTTGAAGATAATCATGAATGGAATCGTGCTATCCTAGAAGGACAAACTAATCCGCCTACTTTAAATTCAGAAATAAAATATAAAAAACGTGCCATGTTAGAAGGTTCATTTGTCATTAATATGACACCTTTTTTCAAACATTCCGAACCACATGACTCTGCAACTACTATTCGATTATCAAATGAGCATGATCATTTAGATATACCGATAGATCTATTACCCTATTTATTTTTCCAATTTGCAAAAGACGGTAAACGACTTTACAGCGATAATGGTGTAGATAGTTTTATTTACAATCAAGAAGATGGTTATTCATATCGAATCAACCATGTAACTCATATTGAGGTGATTTAATTTGAGACAAGTGCAATGCATTATCTGTGATGCAAAAGTATTTATAGATGAGCGCACAACTGAGTCTAAACGACTTAAAAACAATCCTATTCGAACATTTATGTGTGATGATTGTAAAAGTCGATTAGACACACCTAAACAACGTGCGCAACACTATCCGCTCGATTAATATCTGAATAAACAAGTTAGAAATTTGAAAATGTGAAAGTAACAGGAAATAATAGCATTTAAACACTTTTTCAAATATTATATGCCAAAAGAGAAGCTAAGCAACTTTCATCGCTCAGCTTCTCTTTTATTATGTTAAATTATTCGTTTTCTTGCATCATTTGTTTGATACGCTTTGCTTCTTTTTCACGAACATTTTTGTTTAAAATTTTCTTTCTTAAACGTATGCTTTCTGGTGTAACCTCAACAAGTTCATCATCATTAATGAATTGTAACGCTTCTTCCAATGTTAGAATACGCGGTCTATTCATTGTTTGTGTTTGGTCTTTCGTTGCAGAACGTACGTTAGTTTGATGTTTTGTTTTAGTGATGTTAACAGTTAAATCATTTTCACGATTATGTTCACCAACAATCATACCTTCATAAACTTCAGTACCAGGTTCCATGAAGTTTACACCTCTATCTTCAAGTCCCAAAATGGCATAAGTACTTGCAGAACCTTGATCCATTGAAATTAATGCACCATTACGACGACCGCCAATTTGTGCTTTAATACGTGGTCTAAATTCTTCAAATGTATGGTTAATAATACCGTAACCTCTTGTCATTGACATAAATTCAGTCGTATAACCAATCATACCACGAGCCGGTACATTAAAGATTAAACGTGTAAGTCCATTATCAGTTGTAGTCATATCAACCATTTCACCTTTACGTGCACCTAATGATTCAATAACAGCACCTGCATTTTCTTGTGGCACTTCACATTGCACACGTTCAAATGGTTCACACATTACACCATCTATTTCTTTAATAATTACTTGTGGTTTTGAAACTTGTAATTCATAACCTTCACGACGCATATTTTCAATAAGGATTGATAAATGCAATTCACCGCGACCAGCAACTACCCATGTATCTGGAGAATCTGTGTTAGAAACTTTCAAAGATACATCTGTTTCTAATTGTTGATTTAAACGTTCTTGAATTTGACGCGCTGTTACAAAGTCACCTTCACGGCCAGCAAATGGAGAATTGTTAACTTTAAATGTCATTTCAAGAGTAGGCTCATCAATACGTAGAACTGGCAATGCTTCTTGATGGTCATGTGGTGTTACAGTTTCACCAACATTAATGTCTTCCATACCTGAAACAGCAATTAAATCTCCAGCTTGTGCTTCTTCAATTTCTAAACGTTTTAATCCAAAGTAACCAAAGATTTTAGTTACACGGAAGTTTTTCACTGTACCGTCTAATTTAATTAGTGATACATTATCTCCGACACGCATTTTACCTCTGAATACACGACCAATACCAATACGTCCAACATAATCATTGTAGTCCAACAATGCTACTTGGAATTGTAATGGCTCATCACTGTTATCAATTGGAGCTGGTACATAATCAATAATTGTTTCATATAATGATTGTAAATTATCATCTTGTTTTTCAGGATCTAAGCTAGCTGTTCCATTTACTGCTGAAGCATAAACAACAGGGAATTCTAATTGTTCATCGTTTGCTTCTAATTCAATAAATAAATCTAAAACTTCATCTACAACACCCTCTGGACGTGCTGATGGTTTATCAATTTTATTAACAACAACAACAGGTTTCAGGTTTTGTTCTAGCGCTTTTTTAAGTACAAAACGTGTTTGAGGCATTGTACCTTCATACGCATCTACTACTAAGACAACCCCATCAACCATTTTCATAATACGTTCTACTTCTCCACCAAAGTCTGCATGTCCTGGTGTATCCAAAATATTAATACGTGTACCTTTATAATCAACAGCCGTATTTTTGGCTAGAATCGTAATTCCACGCTCTCTTTCGATATCGTTAGAGTCCATTGCACGTTCATCGACATGTTCATTTTCTCTGAATATACCAGATTGTTTTAACAACTCATCTACTAAAGTTGTTTTACCATGGTCAACGTGAGCAATAATTGCTATATTGCGGACATCTTCTCTTTTATTAGTCATATAAATAGTTTCCTTCTTTCTTAAGTAAAATCCCACTTTTAATTACAACTTTTTTATTATATCATATAATTGAGAAAAGATAAGCAAAAGGTGGGGATAGGATGAAACAAAAAAAATCTAAAAATATCTTTTGGGTATTTTCTATATTAGCTGTTGTTTTCTTACTATTATTTAGTTTTGCTGTTGGTGCATCAAATGTACCAATGATGATTTTAACATTTATATTACTCGTTGCAACCTTTGGAATTGGATTTACTACAAAGAAAAAATATCGAGAAAACGATTGGCTATAAGTTATATCGACAATAACACGCGTTGATTTAAGACCACACATGTTCATGATGAACATTTAACTGGTTTTATATTGGCGCGTGTTTTTATTATTTAAGGTATAAAAGCGTAATATGTTACCTAATTGTTAGGACTACATATTACGCTTTTGGTAATTATTTTGATTTTCTTTTAAATCGTTGTTCATGTAATTGTATTAACGCATCATGGTGGGGCTCTAAATAATCATTGCTAATTTCTTGATGGAGACCACGATTTCCAACTAAGATTGAATTTGGACCACTAATTGTTAATGGTTCTCCTAGTAAATTGGAAGCTTGTCCATTTACTTCATATAAAATAACCAATCCGCCAGCAAAATCCCATGGTTGAAGTCTTGGCGTCATATATGCTTCTAAATTACCTGTAGCAACTGAAACGATTTCAAGCGCTGCACTACCATATGCCCTTGCACTTCTAGAATCATTAACAATTTCTTTAAAGATTTCTCCTAAAATTGGTTTAGTTAACCAGTTCGGATTGATCCCAATAATGCTTTGTCTTAGATTAGAATCATTCAATGGTTTCAAGGGTTGGCTACCACGATATGCACCTTCCCCTACTTTAGCATGATATAAGACATCAGCCATAACATCATATACAAAACCTGCATAAGGTTTACCATCGATATAAATACCAATTGAAATTGCGAAATTTTCTTGTTGATGAACAAAATTCAATGTACCGTCTATTGGGTCAACAACCCATACCGTACCTTTGGAAGTATCGATGTCATGACCATGCCCTTCTTCACCTAATACTTGATGATTGGGATATGTTTCTAAAATTGTATCAAAAATAAAATCTTCTGTTGCTTTATCTACATTTGTAACAAGGTCATTCGGATTTGACTTTGTTTCAATTGTTAAATTTTGCTCCATCAATTGTTTAATTCTAATTCCTGCTTCTTGAATAAGTCCTTGGGCAAATCCATAAAGTGCCATAACATCATCTCCTAACATCTTTATTATACATCAACATTTTATAAAAATAACTTCTTATGATAAAAATGAAAATACTAATTTTAATGAGAGCGTCTTAAGCCGCAATTGATAAAACATATGCTACAATATTTTTAAACACTATACAGGAGGTACTCTATGACAAAATATACATTTAAACCTAAAGATTTCAAAGCGTTCAACGTAGAAGGCTTAGACGCACGAATGGAAGCTTTAAACGAATACATACGACCACAACTCCATGAATTAGGAGAATATTTTAGTGACTTCTTTACAAGTCAAACTGGTGAAACATTTTATCCTCACGTAGCAAAGCATGCTAGAAGAAGTGTGAATCCTCCTAAAGATACATGGGTTGCTTTTGCAACAAACAAAAGAGGCTATAAAATGTTACCTCATTTCCAAATTGGTATGTTTGAAGATCAACTGTTTGTTATGTTTGGAATCATGCATGAAGCAAAAGATAAAGCAACACGTGCAAAAGTTTTTGAAAGAAACTTTAAAGCTATTCAACAATTACCTGATGATTATCGTGTTTGCTTAGATCATATGAAACCTGATAAACCATTTATTAAAGATTTAACGGATGATGATTTAAAAGAAGCGATACAAAGAGCCATCAATGTGAAAAAAGGTGAATTCTTTATAGCGCGTGCAATCACACCACAAGATAAAAGATTAAAAAGTGACAAAGCATTTATTGCATTTTTAGAAGAAACCTTCGATCAGTTCTTACCATTTTATTCTGCATAAATAACTTTGTTTAAATAATAGAGCACTTAATCACATCCATGATTTCGTGCTCTTTTTTCTTAATATTAAATCGAACGTTCAACATAATAATTCATACTTTTAAAAAAATTAAAATAAATTTAGGTTGACCTAAACATTTTATTAGGTTATTATATTGTCCATAAGAAGTAGAGGTGAGTCAAAATGAATAATAAACGACATTCAACAAATGAACAATTAAGTTTAGACGAAATAAACAATACAATTAAATTCGATCATCGCAGTTCAAATAAACAGAAATTTTTATCATTTCTTGGGCCTGGGTTATTAGTCGCTGTTGGTTACATGGATCCCGGAAACTGGATAACATCAATGCAAGGTGGCGCGCAATATGGCTATACTTTGCTATTCGTAATTCTTATTTCAAGTTTATCAGCAATGTTACTTCAAAGCATGACAGTGAGATTAGGAATAGCAACAGGTATGGACTTAGCTCAAATGACACGACATTATTTATCAAGACCTATTGCTATAATCTTTTGGATCATTGCAGAACTAGCAATTATCGCTACAGATATTGCTGAGGTTATTGGTAGTGCTATTGCTCTTAATCTCCTATTTAACATACCTTTAATCGTCGGTGCACTAATAACTGTACTTGATGTATTTTTACTACTATTTATAATGAAATATGGTTTTAGAAAAATTGAAGCTATTGTTGGTACATTAATTTTCACAGTGTTATTCATCTTTATATTTGAAGTCTATATTTCATCACCACAGTTGAATGCTGTGTTAAATGGATTTATACCACATAGTGAAATCATTACAAATAACGGCATTCTCTATATTGCATTAGGTATTATTGGCGCTACAATTATGCCTCATAATTTGTACTTACATTCATCAATTGTACAATCTAGAACATACTCAAGACATAACAATGAAGAAAAGGCGCAAGCGATTAAATTTGCTACGATAGATTCGAACATTCAGTTATCAATCGCATTTGTAGTCAATTGCTTATTATTAGTGTTAGGTGCATCACTATTTTTCAACTCAAACGCTGACGATTTAGGTGGTTTCTATGATTTATATCACGCCTTAAAAACTGAACCTGTACTAGGTGCAACAATGGGTGCAATCATGAGTACATTATTTGCAGTTGCATTATTAGCGTCAGGTCAAAATTCAACGATTACTGGTACTTTAGCAGGACAAATTGTAATGGAAGGATTTTTAAGATTACACATACCAAATTGGTTAAGACGTTTAATTACACGTTCCCTTGCTGTCATTCCTGTTATCGTATGCTTAATCATTTTTAAAGGTAATGCAGCTAAAATTGAGCAACTACTTGTATTCTCTCAAGTATTTTTAAGTATTGCTCTGCCATTCTGTTTAATACCATTACAATTGGCTACTAGTAATAAAGACTTGATGGGACCTTTCTATAATAAAACATGGGTTAATATCATTTCATGGACACTTATTATTATTCTAAGTATTTTAAATGTCTATTTAATCGTTCAAACATTCCAAGAACTACAAAGTTAAAAATAAAACCATTAAAATGCTGGTTGTATCTAATAATTAACAACTTAACATTTTAATGGTTTTTCTTTTGCTATGAACATATTAATGATAAATATACTCATCGTCCTTATGTGTAGTTTCTTTTGATTCTTTTTTAGAAATCAACATAATCATCACGATAACCCATAAGACAATTGCAATTAAATTAAGAGCCATCAAACTTACAATTATCGCGATAACAAAAAGTATAATCGATAATTTTCTACGTCCTTTAATACAAATTGTCGCAAATATACCATAAAGTGTTGAAATTAATAAAATAATTGCTAATGCACCCATTGTTGTCTGAAGCATATCTAAAGAAACCTTGCCACCGTTCTGAGATAATTGCTTCGCTAATTCTTCACGTTGTGATGCATTACCACTTTTTAAAGAAAAATAGGATAGCCCCATAACTAATAAATAAATAATACTAATACTATTTGCAATCCAAGCCATGATTAATTCAGGTTTTCTATTCATCTTAAAATCCTTTCTTTGTTTAATATTTTAATAAGTATACTACGAGCCTATAGATATACGCACATTAAATTACTTGTATATTAACATATTTTTCATCTAATTTTTATAATAAACATCTGAATTCAGATTGATGATAATTTAGGTGTATAGTAATGAGAAATCGTCATTTAAAATTATGACACCTAAACACTTTAATTAAACGTTATCGATAATTAACCTCATATAAAAACCCAGATTAATAAGCAAAAGACCTCTGCTTACTAATCTGGGTATCATCAATATTTATTCTTGCTCTTTTTTGTCCTTAACTTCACTTGAATTGCGTTCTTCAGAAATATCATTGTTGTAAATTTGACGTCGCTCTTCAAAATTCATTCGACGTTGACTAACTGCGCTAGGTTGATTTTTCCTACGTTCTTTCATTCGTTGGTTATAAGCTTTACGTTTTTCTTTTTTCTTAGCTTTAATTTCAGCTTTTTCTCGCTTTTGTTGTGCTTTCAATTCTTTTGGATCAACTTCAGGTTCTGCATAATAACCATCATCTTCAATACCTAGTTCTTCAGTACTTTTTTGTTTGTATTTAGCCTGTCTGGATAATACTGATGGTTCTTCCTCAGTGCGCTCATCATGATTATATTCACTTTCAACTGCACGTTTAGGAAATTGATCATATTTATCTCTTTCCTGTTCTTGATCATATACAGTATTTGATTTATCCAATTCTTTTTCATATTTAGGCACATCATAATAATCATCTTTCGGTTGGGGGCGCTCATACACAGGTTCACGATAATCATAAATCGGTCCGTTATACTCTTCATAATATTGTGGCGCAACCATTTCAACTTTATCTTTTCTTATAAATAGCATCATCGCAATAATAAAGAATAATATCGGAATGATTAAAGTAACGATAAGTAAAACTAAAGGAATCGTTACAATTGCTGATATTAAGAATAAGAAACCTGACAAGATTCTTATATTCATAGATATGAGAGCTAAAAATGAAATCAACAAACAAACAATAAAGTAAACGATAATAGCCCATATACCATTTTGTAACCATATTACAAATTGTGTTGTATTATAGCCATTTCCAGCTAATAATTGCTGGATAAATGCATTATTGTTTAATGTATTTTCAAGATTAGCAATCGATGTGTTATTACTGAATGAAACAAGTGCTATAAACATCGTAATGACAGTAAGCACTAATAACATCACCCAACATAACCAACCTAGAACTTTTTCAGTTAATCTACTTACTGGACGTTTAATTTGAGTAAATTGTTCTCCAGTCATTCGTTACAACTCCTTATAGTACTTATCCCGTTATTATAACTAAATATACAGTAAATAACTACTATTTATGATTTTATTTTAATGACATTTTGAAATTCAAAAAGTTTTCATTGTATTCACTTAAAACTTCAGGTCCTAAATCTTTATAAACTTCAAGGCGTTCTTGCTCTTTCTTAGTCGGATAAAAACGATGGTCGTCTTTAATCTCTTTAGGCAACAATTGTCGAGCAGCCTTGTTTGGCGTTGCATAGCCTACGAATTCTGTATTTTGCTTGTTATTTTTAGCATCTAATAAAAAATTCATAAATTTATATGCACCCTCTTTATTTTGTGCCGTTTTTGGAATTACCATATTGTCGAACCATAAATTCGATCCTTCTTTAGGAATAACATAATTATATTTATCCCCTTCTTGCACTAGAGGTGCTGCAACACCACTCCAAACAACCGCTATGTTACCTTCATTTTGTTGAAGCATCATGGTAATTTCATCACCTACGACACCTCTTACTTGTGGTGCTAGTTTGGTTAAATCTCGCTCTGCTTCTTTTAAATGGTGCGAATTACGGTCATTAAGATTATACCCAAGTTTATTCAAACTCATGCCTATAATCTCTCTAGCACCGTCAACTAGTAAAATTTGGTTTTTAAATTTAGGATTATACAATGACTTCCAACTATCAAATGATTCATTTGGATACTTTTCTTTATTATATAAAATACCTACAGTTCCAAAGAAATAAGGTAAAGAATATTTATTGCCTCTATCAAATGACATATTCATATAATCTGAATCTAAATTTTTAATATTAGGTACCTTATTATGATCTATTGGTAACAATAAATGATCTCTTTTCAATTTTTGAACTGTATATTCACTAGGAAAAGCAACATCATAATGTGTACCGCCATTGCGAATTTTGGCTTCCATCGCTTCATTTGAATCGAAAGTTTCATAAACGACTTGAATGCCAGTTTCTTTTTCAAATTTCTTAATTAACTCTGGATCAATATATTCGCCCCAATTGTATACGTAAATTTTTTGATTTGTATGCACTTGTTCTTTAGATTTAAACCAATGACTTAAAGTAAGACAAAGCATACCCACAACTAATGCACCTATAATGAGTTGTAAAAAACGTTTCATTATTTTACACCTCGCTTGATTAGTTTTTTCTTATTTATCACGTATTGAATCAAATAATATCCTAGTATTCCTAATACAATAACAGCAAACAGTAATGTTGAAATCGCATTAATTTCCATACTAATTCCTTTTCTCGCCATAGCATAAACTTCAACTGATAACACACTAAAGCCATTACCAGTAACGAAGAAACTTACTGTGAAATCGTCTAGTGAATAAGTTAAAGCCATAAAGAATCCTCCTATAATAGAAGGTAAAATATTAGGAATAATAATGTTGCTTAATAATTGTGGTTCAGTCGCTCCTAAATCTCTTGCAGCATTTAACATATTATTATTCATTTCATACAGTTGTGGTAAGACGATAATCACAACTATAGGTATGCAAAATGCAATATGAGATATTAGAACTGTCCAAAATCCTAAACCAAGACCAGTAAAATGGCCAATCGTTGTAAACATAATTAAGAATGATGCACCTATGACAACGTCGGATGATACCATCAAGACATTATTCAATGTTAGTAAAGTTACTTTAAACTTTTTATTTCTTAAATAATAAATAGCAATGGCACCAAATGTACCAATAACTGTAGAAATTGAGGCTGCTAAAAGTGCTACAGCTATCGTATTAAAAATGACCGACATTAAATGATCATTTTGAAATAATGATTGATAATGCTCTAATGTAAAATGTTCAAAGTGAATCATATTACCAGCCGAATTGAATGAATAGAACATTAAAAAGAATATTGGGATGTATAAAATCGCTAAAAGTATCCCGATATACAGCTTTCCATACCATTTCATATGATTCACCCTCTCCCATTAGATGATTTTGTAATGATTAAAATGAATGCCATAAATACAATTAAGAATATAGCTATAGTTGATCCCATACCATAATTTTGAATTGTTAAAAATTGTTCCTCTATTGCCGTACCTATATTTATGACTTTATTACCTGCAATTAATCTTGTAATCATAAATAATGAAAGTGATGGAATAAAGGTTACTTGAATCCCAGTCATAACACCTTCTTTTGTTAACGGCATGATTACTTTTCTAAAAGTATAGAAAGGACTGGCACCTAAATCACTTGAGGCCTGCAATAAATTATTAGGAATTGCTTTCATGCTATTAAATATAGGTAAAATCATAAATGGTATATAAATGTAACTTGCCACTACTAAAAACGCACCAGTTGTAAATAACAAATTGAATGATGGTAAATTAAATAAGTGGAAAAATTGATTAATCACGCCATCATGACTTAATAAACCTATAAAAGCATATGTCTTTAACAATAAATTTATCCATGTTGGAATAATCATTATCATTAATAAGATATTTTGAAATTTCGAACGAGTAATATAATAGGCAGCTGGATAACTGATAGTCAAGGTAATAATTGTTATTAAAGCGGCATATAAAATTGAATATGCAAACATTTTCAAATATTTTGTAGTAAAAATTTGTTGATAATTCGTGAAACTAAAATGTCCATTGATATCTAAAAATGAAAAATAAATGAGTAATACAACTGGTACAATAATAAATATAACCATCCATAGTAAATACGGGATTAAGAGAAATTTATTAGTATTACGCATTGTCTACTTCCTCATAGCTTTCAATACGTTTATCAAATTCTTCTTCTGTTTCTCCAGGAACCATAATATGAATGGCTTCAGGATCAAAATAAAGACCAACTTCACTGCCTACTTCAGCTTTTTTAGTCGTTTGTATTACCCATTCATAACCTTTATTGTCTATACAACATATTTCATAGTGGACCCCTCTAAATAACATAGAATCAACAGTTGCTTTAAATAATCCTTCTTCAGCTTTGATTAATGATATATCTTCTGGTCGAATAACGACTTCTACTTTTTTATTTTCAGGAATACCCATATCGACACATTCGAAATCTTGCCCATAAATATTCACGACATAATCTCTAACCATGCGCCCTTCAACAATATTAGATTCTCCAATAAAATCAGCTACAAATCGATTCACTGGTTCGTCATATATATCTGTTGGTGTGCCAAATTGTTGAATTTTCCCATCTTTTAATACAAAAAGAAAGTCACTTAATGCTAACGCTTCTTCTTGATCATGTGTTACAAATATAAATGTAATACCTAATCTAGATTGCAATTCTCGTAATTCATATTGCATTTCAGTACGCAATTTCAAATCTAATGCGGATAAAGATTCATCTAACAATAATATTTCTGGTTCATTTACGATAGCACGTGCAATTGCAACACGTTGCTTTTGTCCGCCACTCATTTCATTAATATTTCTTTTTTCATAACCTGAAAGTTTTACTAATTTTAATGCCTCAGTTACTTTTTGATCAATTTCGGTTTTTGATAATTTTTTTAATTTCAAACCAAAAGCGATATTATCATAGACGTTTAAGTGTGGAAATAATGCATAATCTTGAAAGACTGTATTCACTTTACGTTTATTTGGTGGTAAATTACCAATTGGTTTGTTTTGATAAATCACTTCACCACTGTCAGGATATTCAAACCCTGCAATTAATTTTAAAATTGTTGTTTTACCACAACCTGAAGGACCTAATAATGTATAAAAGTATCCTGATTCAATATCAATATCTATGTCATCTAAGATATTAAGATCATCATAGCTTTTACTAACTGATTTTAATGATAATAACGGTTCCAAATAAGATCCCCCCTATAAATATGAAGCTGTCGCTACAATAAGTATTCGTGTTTCATTGTTTGATTCGTTTGACAAACGATGATTATCTCGTGCTTTAAAATACAAAACGTCTTCTTCTTGTGCTTGATATATCTCTTTGCCTAAATTAAGTGTTATCTGACCTGACATACAATAAATAAACGTATCAGACTCTGATGGATTAAAATTTTTATATGATGCTCCAGGCTTTAAAGTTAATATTAATGGCTCCATATCATATTCATTTGACTTTGAAACTAACCAATTTAATATATAACCTTCATCATACTCATCATAAATAACTTGTTCTTCCTTCTTGTATAATACTTTTTCATTTTCACTGTCTTTAAAAAATTCACTTGGCGTCGTTCCTAACACCTCTATAATATTTAAGAAAGTTTCCATACTTGGTGAGGCATGTTCACTTTCTATTTGTGAAATGTAGCCTTTCGATAAGTCTGTACGTTCAGCAAGTTCTTCTTGCGTTAAATTTTTAATTCTTCTAAGATTTTTAATTTTATTACCTATGTTCATTTATTTTTCCACCTAAAAAAGCTATATTAAGTTTACTTTTATCAAACATTTTGTTTAACACTTGATAAAGGTATCAAAATATAGCTTTATTAGCAATAGTTTTAAAGAAAAATTCCTATTAAATTGTATTAATTTCGAACGAATTATTTTTTAGCTGTTACTCTTTGTTCTTCAGAGTGAGTTTTTACATCTTGAACTGCTTTGTAACTATTATAGCCACTACTTTTTTCGAAAGTATTAAAAATTTGTTTTTCCTCTGCTTTAGCAGGCACAATTTCTTTAAATCTTTTATATGCACCCATAAAGTCGCCTGCCGTCACGCCGGATTCATAATACTTCTCTACATGATTAAAGAAATTTATCACTGAAATCATCTCTTCATTACTCCAGTCTAAATCAATTGGATACTCATATTCCATTGTTGAACCCTCCATTTCAATTCTTTTGTTAGCATCGCTAGTATAACATGCATGTCACATGTTAACGATATCTCAAATCAATTTCCTTACATTACTTTACCTAAAACAAAAAAGCCGTAGCATATGCTACAGCTTTTAATGACTGAATCTTTATAGATAATCAGTTATTACATTGTATGGATTGGGTATCCGATAGCTTTTTCTGCTGCTTCCATAGTCATCTCACCTAATGTTGGATGTGCATGGATTGTTAATGCGATATCTTCAGCATTCATACCAGCTTCAATTGCTAAACCTAATTCAGAGATAATATCTGATGCACCAGTACCAACTACTTGAGCACCGATTAAAGTATCATCTTCTTTAAGTGTAATAAGTTTAACAAATCCGTTAGTATCATCTAATGATAATGCACGACCATTTGCTGCATATGGGAATTTAGAAGCTTTAATTGCTAAACCTTCTTCTTTAGCTTGCGCTTCTGAATAACCAACTGTAGCTAATTCTGGTTCAGTAAAGCATACTGCTGGCATACCAATGTAATCAACTTCAGCAGCTTGACCATCAATTGCTTCAGCAGCAACTTTAGCTTCATAGCTAGCTTTGTGAGCAAGTGGTAAACCTGGAACGATATCACCAATTGCATAGATATTGCTGATAGACGTACGGCTTTGTTTATCAACTTCTAATAATCCACGGTCAGCGAATTTAACACCTAATTCTTCTAGGCCTAATTCGTCTGTGTTTGGACGACGACCTACAGTTACTAATACATAATCAGCTTCGATTGTTTTCTCTTCGCCTTTAGCTTCATAAGTAACTTTAACTCCGTTATCTGTTTCTTCAGCTGATTTAGCCATAGCTTCAGTAACGATTTCAACACCTTTTTCTTTCATACCTTTTTTAACAGGTTGTGTCATTTGTTTTTCGAAGCCACCTAAGATATCTTTAGCACCTTCAAGGATGGTTACTTCTGAACCAAAGTTAGCAAATGCTGTACCTAATTCTGATCCAATGTATCCTCCACCAACTACAACTAATTTACCTGGTACTTCTTGTAAGTTTAAAGCACCTGTTGAGTCGATAACACGTTTACCGAATTTGAAATTAGGAATTTCAATTGGTCTTGAACCTGTTGCAATGATTGCATTTTTAAAGTTGTATGTTTGTGCGCTCTTTTCGTCCATAACACGTAAGCTATTGTTATCTACGAAATATGCTTCACCTTTAACGATGTTAACTTTGTTACCTTTAAGTAAGCCTTCAACACCACCAGTTAATTTATTAACAACTGATGATTTGAATTCTTGAACTTTTTGGAAGTTTAAAGAAACACTTTCAGCAATAACACCTAAGTTTTCAGAATGTTGTGCTTCAACAAAACGGTGAGAAGCATGTAGTAATGCTTTTGAAGGAATACATCCTACGTTTAAGCAAACACCACCAAGATTACCTTTCTCAACGATTGTTACTTTTTGTCCTAATTGAGCTGCACGAATTGCTGCAACGTATCCACCAGGACCTGCTCCGATTACTATAGTATCTGTTTCAATTGGGAAATCTCCAACTACCATGTTTTACCCCTCCATTAATAATAATTCTGGATTATTTAATAAACGTTTAATGTGATTCATTGCATTTTGGCCAGTTGCACCATCAATTTGTCTGTGGTCAAAGCTTAATGATAATGCTAATACTGGTGCTGCAACAATTTCTCCATCTTTAACGATAGGTTTTTGAGCAATACGGCCAATTCCTAAGATTGCTACTTCTGGGTGATTGATAACTGGAGTGAACCATTGTCCACCAGCTGAACCGATATTACTGATTGTGCATGTAGCACCTTTCATTTCATCGGCTGTTAATTTACCATCACGTGCTTTAACAGCTAATTCATTAATTTCATCTGAAATTTGGAAAATAGACTTACGATCAGCATGTTTAACAACAGGTACTAATAATCCTCTATCAGTGTCTGCTGCAATACCGATATTCCAGTAATGTTTATGAACGATTTCACCAGCTTCTTCATTGAATGAAGTGTTAAGTGCTGGGTATTTTTTCAATGCAGAAACAAGTGCTTTAACAACATAAGGTAAGAATGTTAACTTAGTACCTTGTTCAGCTGCGATTTCTTTAAATTTCTTACGGTGATCCCATAATGCTTGAACATCAATTTCATCCATTAATGTTACATGAGGTGCAGTATGCTTAGAGTTAACCATTGCTTTCGCAATTGCTCTACGCATAGCAGGGATTTTTTCAGTTGTTTCTGGGAAGTCGCCTTCTAATGTTACTGCTGCAGGTGCTGCAGGAGTTTCAGCAACTTCTTCACTTGTAGCTGAAGCAGCTGATTCATTTGAAGCTGTTGGTGCACCACCATTTAAGTATGCATCTACATCTTCTTTTGTAATACGACCATTTTTACCAGATCCAGAAACTGCTTTAATGTTAACACCTTTTTCACGTGCGTATTTACGTACTGAAGGCATTGCTTTAACAGTTCTGTTTTCATCTACTTCTTCAGTTTGAGTAGCTACAGGTGCTTGCTCTGCTGGCGCTTCCTCTTTCGCAGGTTCTTCTTTAGATGATGAATCATCATCATGACCTTTAAATTGCATATCTTCTGCATCAGGTGCATCGATTTTAACAATAACGTCACCAACTACAGCTACTGTACCTTCTTCTACCATAACTTCTTCTACAGTACCAGATACTGGTGATGGGATTTCTACTACTGATTTATCGTTTTGTACCTCAGCTAAAACATCGTCTTCTTCAATAGTATCTCCAGCTTTAACAAACCATTTTACAATTTCACCTTCGTGGATACCTTCCCCGATATCGGGTAATCTAAATTCAAATGCCACGTTTTTGCCCTCCTAAGATTTCGTAAATTAAACATTTCATTTTAATCAATGAGACTAAAATACGCTAACTTCGTTAACTTTTAAAATGTATTAAAATTCTAAAGTTTCTTTTGCTTTTTCGATGATGTCATTTTTGTTTGGTAACCAAACATTTTCAGCTTGAGTGAATGGATAAATTGTATCTGCTGCTGCAACTCTTCCAATAGGTGCTTCTAATGAAAGGATTGCACGTTCACTTAATTCAGCTACAACTGCTGCACCAACACCAGCTTGACGTTGTGCTTCTTGAACTACAACTGCACGACCAGTTTTTTCAACTGAAGCTACAATTGTGTCAACATCGATTGGTTGAACAGTACGTAAGTCAATTACTTCAACAGAATAACCATCTTTTTCAAGTTCTTCTGCAGCTTTCATTGATTCTTGAACCATTGCACCGTATGTGATGATTGAAATGTCATTACCTTCTTTTTTCACATTAGCCTTACCAATGTCAATTGTATATTCTTCTTCAGGTACTTCTTCACGGAATGAACGATACAATTTCATATGCTCTAAGTATACGACTGGGTCATTACTTCTAATAGAAGAAATTAATAAACCTTTCGCATCGTATGGGCCTGAAGGAATAACAACCTTTAGACCTGGAGATTGAGCTAAAATACCTTCTAAGTTATCTGCGTGTAATTCTGGTGTGTGTACGCCACCACCAAATGGGCTACGAATTGTTACAGGTGCAGTTTTAGTACCGCCTGAACGGAAACGAGTACGTGCAATTTGTCCAGCAATCGCATCAAATACTTCGAATACGAAACCTAAGAATTGTACTTCCATAACCGGACGGAATCCTTCAACTGCAAGACCCATCGCTAAACCACCAATACCTGATTCAGCTAAAGGTGTATCGAATACTCTATCTTCACCAAATTCTTTTTGTAGTCCTTCAGTAACACGGAAAACACCGCCGTTAACACCAACGTCTTCACCAAAAATTAAAACATCTTGGTCATTTTTAAGTTCAGTTTTAAGCGCATCATTAATCGCTTGAACCATTGTCATTTGTGCCATGGCTTACTTCGACTCCTTCTCTTTGTAAATTTCATATTGTTCTGCTAAGTTTTGAGGCATATCTTCATACATAATTTCCATTAGAGAAGTAACAGTTTGTTTTTCAGTGTTATCAGCCTCTTTAATTGCTGCTTTAATATCAGCTTTTGCACGTTCAATAACTTCATTTTCTTTGTCTTCATTCCATAAACCTTTGTTTTCAAGGAATTTACGGAAACGTACTAATGGGTCTTTTTTCTCCCATTCAGCATCTTCGTCTGAAGTTCTGTAACGAGTTGGATCGTCACCAGCCATTGTATGAGGACCATAACGATATGTCATAGTTTCAATTAATGTTGGACCTTCACCTGCAACTGCGCGGTCACGTGCTTCTTTAGTTGCTTGATATACAGCTAACGCATCCATACCATCAACTTGGATACCAGGAATACCTACAGCAATTGCTTTTTGAGCTAATGTTTCAGCAGCAGTTTGCTTGCTTCTTGGTGTTGAAATTGCATAGTTATTGTTTTGAATAACGAAAATTGCAGGTGCTTTATAAGCTGCTGCAAAGTTAATACCTTCGTAGAAATCACCTTGTGAAGAACCACCGTCACCAGTGTAAGTGATTGCAACTGCATTTTTACCACGTTTTTTAAGTGCAAATGCAACACCAGCAGCTTGAATGTATTGTGCACCGATAATAATTTGTGGGCTTAATGCATTAACGCCTTCAGGGAATTGATTTCCTTTGAAGTGACCTCTTGAGAATAAGAAAGCTTCAGTTAATGGTAAACCATGCCAAATAATTTGAGGAACATCTCTGTATCCCGGTAAAATGTAATCTTCTTTTTCTAAAGCGTATTGTGACGCTAATTGTGATGCTTCTTGACCAGCAGTTGGTGCATAGAAACCTAAACGTCCTTGTCTGTTTAATGAGATAGAACGTTGATCAAGGATACGAGTCCATACCATTCTTTCCATTAATTCCACTAATTGTTCATCCGTAAGATCAGGTACTAAGTCTTCATTTACGACGTTACCATTCTCATCCAAAATTTGAACCATTTCAAATTTCGATTGAGTATCATTTAAAACTTTTACTGCATCGAATTGGGCTTGTAACTTAGGAGCCATTCAATTCACCATACCTTTCCCATAATTGTATAGAAATTCATTTTATCCTTAATAATTGTACCACAAATAAATGGGACTGTTAAACCATTTGAAAAAGTTCTGTTTTAATAAAAAAAGATACAGATAATAGGAACTGTATTAGTTGTTTCCTACCATCTGTATTATATTAATTATTTAAATTGATCAACGTCTTGCTTTTCTTTACCAACCTTATTTAGTACTTTTGTATACTTATCTGATACTTCTTTTAACTTTTTATAGTTCTGTTCTATTGCTTTTGATTTTTCGTTAACACCTTGTTGTGTCGCGTCATTTTGATTTAAATATTTAAATAATGTTTTCTCTGAGTTTACAGCCTTTTTATATGCTTTCGCGTAATCACTGTGTAACTTATATTTTTCTTTTAATACATCATCTAATTGTTTTACTTCTTTACGTTTAACATCATTATCAATGTTATCAACGTGACTTTTTGCTTTCTTAAAGTCTTGTTCAGACTTCTTAATTGCGTCTTCTTCTTTTTCAAATTCCTTTAGACGATCATCGGCATTTTTAATTAAATCCTTTACTGCTTTACCGCGAACTGCTGTATCTTTACTATTGACATCTTCAGTTAATTTTTTCTTTTTCTCATCTAATTCAGCAATTTTCTTACCAACAGTTTTAATTGGTTCTTCATCGTCTTTAATTTTATCCACTTGCTTTAAATATGCCTTAATTTCTTTTTTATCCGTAGTACATCCTGCAAGCAAGACACTAGATGCTAATACTACTGCGATTGTTTTTCCAAATTTCATTACTTGTACCTCCACTTGCTATTTAAATTAAATGATAAATAAAATCTGCTTGGAAATCAATTTTAAACAATTACATTACACATCTTCATTACTAAGTATATCTGTTGACAGTTACGTCATTTATAATATAATTTTTAAAGTCAAGATGATAAATAAATTTCTAAAGTATCATTGCTTGAAACCAACACTTTAATCATTTTTTAAGCAATTAGCATATCTGAAAATTTACATATACTATCTAAAATAAACATTGGCAGTAGTTGGTTAACTTTGTAGATATTTACACATAAAAATGTATGAGTATCTTAACAACCTTTTTACTGTCATTCAACTAAAACAAATTAAAATAAGGAAGGTGCAATATATGTTAACAATGAAAGACATCATTAGAGATGGTCATCCAACTTTGCGTCAAAAAGCAGCTGAGTTAGAATTACCATTAACTAAAGAAGAAAAAGAAACATTAATCGCCATGAGAGAGTTTTTAGTAAATAGTCAAGATGAGGAAATCGCGAAACGATATGGTTTACGTTCAGGCGTTGGTTTGGCTGCACCTCAAATTAATATTTCTAAACGTATGATTGCTGTTTTAATACCAGATGATGGCAGTGGCAAATCTTATGACTATATGCTTGTGAACCCAAAAATTGTAAGTCATAGCGTTCAAGAAGCTTATTTACCAACTGGTGAAGGTTGCCTTAGTGTCGATGATAATGTTGCTGGTCTAGTTCACCGTCATAATAGAATTACAATTAAAGCCAAAGACATCGAAGGTAATGATATACAATTACGTCTAAAAGGATATCCAGCAATTGTTTTCCAACATGAAATTGACCATTTAAATGGTGTAATGTTCTATGATCACATTGACAAAGATCACCCATTACAACCACATACAGATGCTGTAGAAGTTTAAAGCACATTTTTACTAATTATCAAAGCTTAGGATAAATATTATGTCCTAAGCTTTTTCTTGTACAACTTTTTCGAATAAACAACAGTTAAATATATTCACCTTTCTACCAAACTTTTTATCCCCTCATTTAAATTTTACCGTTTCATATAAAATCCTTTAATTCTTTCTTAACATTAATTTATAATCTCTACATTTATTTTAATAAATAGAACTGCACATTTATTCGAAATACTTCGATTTCTAGTGAGATAAACTGCTTTATTTATTATCATTCATCATGTAAAATAAGATTTAACTGAAATTTTAGTGTTATTTCACTAATTTTTTAAAATGAACGACATGATGAACCTAGTTATTAACCAAATCGTTATTAAGTTACATTATAGAGATGATTGGAATGAATTTATCGATATATACTCCAATACGATTTTACTAGGGTTAACAATAAATTAAACAAACATTCTTAGGAGGAATTTTTAACATGGCAGTATTTAAAGTTTTTTATCAACATAACAGAGACGAGGTAATTGTGCGTGAAAATACACAATCACTTTATGTTGAAGCTCAAACAGAAGAACAAGTACGTCGTTACTTGAAAGATCGTAATTTTAATATCGAATTTATCACTAAATTAGAGGGCGCACATTTAGATTACGAAAAAGAAAACTCAGAACACTTTAATGTGGAGATTGCTAAATAATGAAACAATTACATCCAAATGAAGTAGGTGTATATGCACTTGGAGGTCTAGGTGAAATCGGTAAAAATACTTATGCAGTTGAGTATAAAGACGAAATTGTCATTATCGATGCAGGTATCAAATTCCCAGATGATAACTTATTAGGGATTGATTATGTTATACCTGACTACACATATCTAGTTCAAAACCAAGATAAAATTGTTGGCCTATTTATAACACATGGTCACGAAGACCATATAGGCGGTGTGCCCTTCCTATTAAAACAACTTAATATACCTATTTATGGTGGTCCTTTAGCATTAGGTTTAATCCGTAATAAACTTGAAGAACATCATTTATTACGTACTGCTAAACTAAATGAAATCAATGAGGACAGTGTGATTAAATCTAAGCACTTTACGATTTCTTTCTACTTAACTACGCATAGTATTCCTGAAACTTATGGCGTCATCGTAGATACACCTGAAGGAAAAGTAGTTCATACCGGTGACTTTAAATTTGATTTTACACCTGTAGGCAAACCAGCAAACATTGCTAAAATGGCTCAATTAGGCGAAGAAGGCGTTCTATGTTTACTTTCAGACTCAACAAATTCACTTGTGCCTGATTTTACTTTAAGCGAACGTGAAGTTGGTCAAAACGTAGATAAGATCTTCCGTAATTGTAAAGGTCGTATTATATTTGCTACCTTCGCTTCTAATATTTACCGAGTTCAACAAGCAGTTGAAGCTGCTATCAAAAATAACCGTAAAATTGTTACGTTCGGTCGTTCGATGGAAAACAATATTAAAATCGGTATGGAACTTGGTTATATTAAAGCACCACCTGAAACATTTATTGAACCTAATAAAATTAATACCGTACCGAAGCATGAGTTATTGATACTATGTACTGGTTCACAAGGTGAACCAATGGCAGCATTATCTAGAATTGCTAATGGTACTCATAAGCAAATTAAAATTATACCTGAAGATACCGTTGTATTTAGTTCATCACCTATCCCAGGTAATACAAAAAGTATTAACAGAACTATTAATTCCTTGTATAAAGCTGGTGCAGATGTTATCCATAGCAAGATTTCTAACATCCATACTTCAGGGCATGGTTCTCAAGGTGATCAACAATTAATGCTTCGATTAATCAAGCCGAAATATTTCTTACCTATTCATGGTGAATACCGTATGTTAAAAGCACATGGTGAGACTGGTGTTGAATGCGGCGTTGAAGAAGATAATGTCTTCATCTTTGATATTGGAGATGTCTTAGCTTTAACACACGATTCAGCACGTAAAGCTGGTCGCATTCCATCTGGTAATGTACTTGTTGATGGTAGTGGTATCGGTGATATCGGTAATGTTGTAATAAGAGACCGTAAGCTATTATCTGAAGAAGGTTTAGTTATCGTTGTTGTTAGTATTGATTTTAATACAAATAAATTACTTTCTGGTCCAGACATTATTTCTCGAGGATTTGTATATATGAGGGAATCAGGTCAATTAATTTATGATGCACAACGCAAAATCAAAACTGATGTTATTAGTAAGTTAAATCAAAATAAAGATATTCAATGGCATCAGATTAAATCTTCTATCATTGAAACATTACAACCTTATTTATTTGAAAAAACAGCTAGAAAACCAATGATTTTACCAGTCATTATGAAGGTAAACGAACAAAAAGAATCAAACAATAAATAATCAAAAAGCTACTAACTTTGAAGTGAAGTTTTAATTAAACTCACCACCCATTGTTAGTAGCTTTTTCTTTATATATGATGAGCTTGAGACATAAATCAATGTTCAATGCTCTACAAAGTTATATTGGCAGTAGTTGACTGAACGAAAATGCGCTTGTAACAAGCTTTTTTCAATTCTAGTCAGGGGCCCCAACATAGAGAATTTCGAAAAGAAATTCTACAGGCAATGCGAGTTGGGGTGTGGGCCCCAACAAAGAGAAATTGGATTCCCAATTTCTACAGACAATGTAAGTTGGGGTGGGACGACGAAATAAATTTTGAGAAAATATCATTTCTGTCCCACTCCCGATTATCTCGTCGCAATATTTTTTTCAAAGCGATTTAAATCATTATCATGTCCAATCATGATTAAAATATCACCTATTTCTAAATTAATATTTGGATTTGGTGAAATGATGAACTCTTTGCCTCGTTTAATTGCAATAATGTTAATTCCATATTGTGCTCTTATATCTAAATCAATGATAGACTGCCCCGCCATCTTTTCAGTTGCTTTCAATTCTACAATAGAATGCTCGTCTGCCAACTCAAGATAATCAAGTACACTTGCACTCGCAACATTATGCGCAATACGTCTACCCATATCACGCTCAGGGTGCACAACCGTATCTGCTCCAATTTTATTTAAAATCTTTGCATGATAATCATTTTGTGCTTTAGCAGTTACTTTTTTTACACCTAACTCTTTTAAAATTAAAGTCGTCAACGTACTTGATTGAATATTTTCACCAATTGCCACAATGACATGATCAAAGTTACGGATACCTAAACTTTTCATAACTGCTTCATCTGTTGTGTCTGCAACAACCGCATGAGTAGCGATATCACTATATTCATTCACTCTATTTTCATCATGGTCGATGGCCATTACATCCATGTCTAATGCATTCAACTCACGAACGATACTACCTCCAAAACGACCTAGACCGATGACTACATATTCTTTACCCATACTCGCCCTCCATTAAATGATTTTCATCAATTCATTGAAAATATAAATTTAAAATTATTATAAATGAGTACCCCAACTAAATTATCTAAATGCAGTAATGCAAGTAAATGAAAGTTGGGGTATCGTCTCAACTTATGATTTCTTTCCTTCAACATATTCTTTGTCGAAAACAAATAATCTTAATAATAATATTAACGATGGAAGTAATAAAAGTAAACCTAAAATAAAGACAATCACTAATGTCCAGCCCATTTCTGGATTAACATATGCATCTGTAATTTTTACAAACGGATATAAAAGGTATGGCAATTTACTAATTCCATAGCCAAAGAACGCGAACATCATTTGTAAAATAACAAATACAAAAGCCAAACCATGTTTTTTCTTAAAGAATGTTAACAATGAAGCTAATGCAAAGAATAAGAAACTTATAGCAAACATCCACCAATAGTCAAAAACAGCTGAATAAAAATGTTCAGAATTTTGAATGCGTAATGATAGAAATACGAATAAACAAATGATAATCATCGGCGGCCCTAAAAATATGTGCCATTGTCTTGTTAAATTATATGCTGGTTCGTCATTTGCTTTTTTAGCATAATATGTCAAAAATCCTGATGAAATATATAAAACTGAAATAATTGCCAAGAATACTACAGACCAAGCAAATGGGCTTAATAGTAACTGCACCCAATCTAGATCGATAACATTGTTTCGAACATTAATATAGCCACCTTCTGTAATAGTTAAAGCAGTAGATAATGAAGCTGGAATTAATAATCCACTTACCCCATACATGATCATCCATGCTAATTTTGTATCTTGACCATAATTTTCAAATGCATAAAAACTGTTTCTCAACGATATCATAATCAGTGCTATTGAACCTGGTATTAACAATACCGTGCCTAAATATTTGATTGACTCTGGAAAGAAACCTACGAATCCTACGAAGAAGAAAACAAAGAATACATTCGTAACTTCCCAAACTGGGTTTAAATAACGTGAAATTAAGTGATTAATTTTCTTTTCATCACCAGTTAACTTTGAATGCAATGCGAAGAAACCTGCCCCAAAATCTATAGAAGCAATAATGATATAGCAAAATAAAAACAACCATAACACTGTTATACCTATAAATGCATAAATCATTTTTCTATTTCTCCTCCTTGCTTCTTGGCTAAACGATTTACATCTTCATACGCCGGTTTATTTTTAAACATACGAATTAATACGTATGCACATGTATACATTAAAATGATGTACAATATGCCAAATAAAATTGTAACGAAGGTTATTCCGCCTGCTTGTGTTGCTGCTTCTGCCACGCGCATATAACCACGAACAATCCAAGGCTGTCTACCCATCTCTGTTAAGAACCATCCAAATTCTATAGCTAGCATTGAAGCTGGTCCTGTTAATAATATTCCGTAAAGCATCCATTTATGAGTAGAAAACTTTCTAAGCTTTTTAAACATTAAAGTTAAAACATAAACACCTGAAATGACAAAACATAAAATTCCCATCGTTACCATTAAATCAAAGAAATAATGGACAATCATAGGCGGATGTAAACTTTTTGGAAAATCATTTAACCCTTGCACTTTAGTTTTGACACTATTATCTGCTAAGAAACTCAATAGTCCAGGTAATTCAATCGCACCTTTAACTTGCTGAGTCTTTTCATCTAACACACCAAATAATAATAATTTAGCATGGGAAGATGTATCGAAATGCCATTCATAAGCTGCTAATTTTTCAGGTTGGAATTTATGCAAAAATTTTGCAGATAAATCCCCTGCCAACATAGAAAGTAATGTTGAAAAGAATCCAACTATCATAGACATTTTCAAAGCTTTCTTATGGTAGACAGTATCTTTAGGTTGACGATTACGCAATAATTTAAAAGCTGCTATTGATGCAATAACAAATGCCATCGTCATACCGGCTGTAGTAATTACGTGAAATGATCGAACTATAAACGATGGGTTAAACATCGCTTCTATAGGTTGAACATTGACCATCTTTCCATTCTTCAACTCAAAACCTGCAGGCGTATTCATAAATGAATTCACTGAAGTAATGAAGAATGCTGAGAAAGAGCCACCAATAATTACTGGTATACTAATTAAGAAATGTGTCCATTTATTTTTAAAACGATCCCAAGTATATAAATATATACTTAAGAAAATAGCTTCAAAGAAGAACGCAAATGTTTCCATAAATAATGGAAGTGCAATAACGTGTCCACCCATTTCCATAAATGTAGGCCAAATCAATGATAATTGAAGTCCTATAATTGTACCTGTAACAACTCCCACTGCTACAGTAATTGTATAAGCTTTAGCCCATCTTTTGGCCATAGCTATATATTGAAGATCATTTTTGCGAATACCTAAAAATTCTGCAATTGCGAACATTAAAGGCATACCAACACCAATCGTTGCAAAAATGATATGAACTGCTAAAGTCATAGCTGTCAAAAACCGACTGATTTCAACTGTATCCATTTAAAAACATCACCTTTTTCTTTTTTTGATGACAACACAATGAACTTAATTATAATTGCTATAATGTGTATTTTTAAAACATTATGCGCTATGAAATTGTGTATAATTTATGTCAGTTCACAATGTGTTCACAAATTTGAATTTCAATGTATAATTGTGTATATTACATTAGAATAAAACACGAAGGAGCATGATACATGTCAGAAATAATCGTTTATACGCAGAATGATTGCCCACCTTGTACATTTGTAAAAAATTATCTTAATGAGCATCAAATTGATTTTGAAGAGAGAAATATCAACAATCAACAATATCGAAACGAAATGATAGATTTTGATGCTTTTTCAACTCCGTTTATTTTGTTGAATGGTAATCCAATGTACCATGTTGATCTTGATGAAATCAACAAAGTATTAAATATCCAAGATTAATTTTCATCTAAATCAACTTCATCATTTATAGCTATCATAAATTAAATATCGATTTTTAAATTAACTAACATTAATTAAAGAACAACATTTTGTTAATGACACATAGTTGTTTAATTAGTTAGCAACAACATTCCATTGAAATTAACATAAATCATAAAAAAGAACCCGAAGTATTCATAATTACTCACAATGAATACTTCGGGTTTATTTATAATTCTGTCTTTCGAAAGAATTAATTATTTTACGTAGTTGTTAACTAATTCAATAACTTCTTCTTGCGTTGCACAGTCGACTGCACGGTTAGCAAGTTCAGTCATTTCATTTTTACTTAAACCATTAATTTGTCTTCTTGCTTTCAGAATAGACGTTGCACTCATAGAGAACTCATCTAAACCTAAACCAAGCAATAATGGAATAGCTGTTTCATCTCCAGCCATTTCACCACACATACCTGTCCATTTACCTTCTTTATGTGACGCTTCAATAACTTGTTTAACTAAACGTAAGATTGAAGGGTTATATGGTTGGTATAGATATGATACACGCTCTGACATACGGTCAGCAGCTAATGTGTATTGAATTAAATCATTTGTACCGATACTGAAGAAATCTACTTCTTTAGCAAAGACATCAGCTAATGCTGCTGTTGCAGGTATCTCTACCATGATTCCTAATTCTATATCATCCGAAATGTCATGACCTTCATTTTTAAGGTTTTCTTTTTCTTCTAATAATATAGCTTTAGCTTCTCTAAATTCGTTAATTGTTGCAACCATTGGGAACATGATATTTAACTTACCATAAACTGATGCACGTAATAATGCACGTAGCTGTGGTCTGAAAATATCTTGTTGCGCAAGGCATAAACGAATCGCACGGTAACCTAAGAATGGATTCATTTCTTCAGGCAAGTTTAAGTATGATAATTCTTTATCTCCACCTATATCTAAAGTACGTACAACAACACGTTTACCGTCCATTGCTTCTAATACTTCTTTATAAGCTTCAAATTGTTCTTCTTCTGTAGGCATTTGGTCACGACCCATATATAAAAACTCAGTTCTATATAAGCCGATACCTTGTGCACCATTTTCAATAACACCTGGCAAATCATTAGGTGTACCAATATTTGCAGCAAGCTCTGCGTGAACACCATCAACTGTAACAGTATCAGCATCACGTAGTTTTTGTAATTCTTTCTTGTCAGCAAAATAACGCTCACGTTTATCTTGATAAGCGATTAACTCATCTTCAGTTGGATTAACGATTACATCACCATTTAATCCATCTACGATAATCATGTCGCCTTGTTTAACTTCTTGAGTAATTGATTTTGTACCAACAATTGCTGGAATTTCTAAAGAACGACTCATAATTGCAGAGTGACTTGTTCTTCCGCCAATGTTTGTAGCAAAACCTTGTACGAATTCTTTATTTAATTGAGCAGTATCAGATGGCGTTAAGTCATTCCCTACAATAACAACGCTTTCATCAATCATACTCGGATTCGGTAATTCTACACCTAAAATATGTGATAACACACGTTTAGAAACGTCGCGAATATCAGCCGCACGTTCTTTCATGTATTCGTTATCCATAGATTCAAAAATTGTAACAAATTGTGTTGTTACATCCGTTAATGCTGTAGCAGCATTAGCGTTTTCATTTTTAATCTTATCTTGGATTGGTTGAATTAATTCAGGGTCATCTAAAACTAATAAATGTGCATCAAAGATAGCAGCTTTATCAGCACCTAGTTGAACCTCTGCATTATTTCTAATTTTAGTTAACTCAACTTTAGAAGCTTCGATAGCGCTATTGAACTTTGCAACTTCTCCTTCAACATCAGTGACTTTTTCATTTTTGTCGAATGTTAAGTCTGGCTCAACTAATAAATAAGCTTTAGCAATTGCGACACCATCAGATGCGGCAATACCTTTAATTAATTTAGACATGATTATTTAGTCAATCCTTCTTTTGATAAGACGTCACTGATTGCTTGAATGGCGTCAGATTCATCACTACCGTCAGCATAAATTGTAATTTCAGCATCTTTACCAACACCAAGGCTCATAACACCCATGATTGATTTTAAGTTTACTTTCTTACCGTTATATTCTAATTGAATATCAGAATCGAATTTTGAAGCTGTTTGTACTAACATTGTTGCTGGTCTAGCGTGAATACCAGTCTCGTCGATGATTACATATGAATTTTGTTCCATAATTACATTTCTCCTTCGTATAGTTAGAATCTTCAATATTATTACAATACTAACTTAGTTTTATACATTAACTTTACCAAAACCATGCTTTAAATTCAATTCGTTTAAAACCGGTTTCAGTAAAATTTGCAAATTGCAAAACTATTATAGCACCTACATGACATTTTTAATAACATTTTCGCATTTTTGAATGTGATCTTTTCCAATTTTATTCATAAAATAGTAACTAATAGATGCAGACACAGCTTGTCCTACAACAGGAAACCATTTTGTTTGTTTTGCAGCAGTACGTTTAGCTACATCTCTAATAACTATTTTTAAAAATGCACTTGAAATTCTTTTACCAATAAATTGACTACCTTGAATTGCTGCTGCAGACATAATTCTTTCTTTCACATCATCCCCAAGGCTATTAACTTGCTTATGATCTAATCCGTATATTTTATTTACATCTTCGATAATATCTTTCATTAATTTTAAATCAACACCAAAATCTAAACCCGGAATTGGAACAACGCTCATTGTTGATGACATTAAAGATTTTCTCTTTACAATTGCTTCAGCACGTTGTCGTCTTTCTCTCAATTCTTGAATCGTCGTTGGCATTGCACCTTTTCCGTCAACATTTTCTATTTTAAAGACTGAATTACCAATTTTATTTGTTAAATTTGATGTTAAATTGTTTTTGAATCCCATAATATTATCACCCTTCTTTTTCTCAATAAGTTACTATACCCCTTTTTATCAAATTAATGTCTAATATTTACAAAAACAGCTTTTAAATATTTAGATGGCTTATAATGTGGATGCGTTTTAAAATCTTTTGGTAATCCCATAACTTCAGTTAATTCATAATCAACGCCACTCTCTTCAAGCGTCTTTTTAATAGTATTTTTAAATTGCTTTAATGGATATACACTTGCGTTTGTACATAACAATAATGTTCCTTCAGATGATAAGATATTTAAGGCGCCATTAATTAATTTGTCATAATCTTTTTGCACTGAAAATGTACGTTTTTTGTTACGCGCAAAGCTAGGTGGATCAATCACGATCGTGTCATAACTATGTCCATGTCGTGCAGCATATTTATAGAAATCAAAAGTGTCCATGACATAAATATATTGGGATTTAGGATCAATAGCATTTAATCCAAAATTTTCTTCAGTTAAACTACGAGAACGATTAGCCAAATCTACACTTGTTGTTGAAGATGCCTCACTTGCTGCTATTACAGAAAAAGCACCTGTATAACTAAATAAGTTTAAAACATGGCGTTCTTTGGCATATTGATCCCTTAATTTCTTGCGCACTTCTTTTTGATCTAAAAAGATACCTGTCATCAAACCATCTTCAAGGTCTACATTATAAAATGTGAAGTTTTCTTCGATAACAATTGGAAACTCAGGTGCATCTCCTTCAACAAAACCACCACTATATTCGCTGTCTTTAAATCTTACTTTTTCGTAAATAGATTTATAATCAAATACTTTTCTAACCGCTTCAAGAATGGCATATTTAAATTTATAAATACCTTTTGAGTACCATTGAATCAACAAATGACCATCGTAATTGTCGATTGTTAATCCCCCAACACCATCACCTTCAGCATTAAATAATCTAAAAGCATTTGTTCCATCTATATTAAAATAATAATCACGTTCTGCTAATGCAGTATTAAACAATTTCACAAAGAAAGCTGTGTTGATTTCTTGAGCTTTATCGTATGTTAGAACCCAACCTAATCCTTTATGTTGGCGACCAACATAAGCCGTTGCAACATATTGTGATTTATCAGTCACAATTTGAAAAATATCTCCTTCTTTTAAATGATCTTGTGAATAGATATCCTCTTCTTCAATTAAAGGATATCCATTAAAATATTTTGTTTCTTTGCCTTTGTTCAGAGTTGCTATTTTCATCTGACAACTTCCTTTCTGTGTTTCGTTGTAGTTTTATATAGATTAAATTGTTTGCCAAATTTCAATATCATCTACTTCTAATCTTAATGTTGATTTTAACAAATTAGTAATTCGAATGATATATGTTAAATTTCTACAAAGGAAATACTATATATCGTTTCGCAATTTCCAAATGTCGATTCAACTATTTAATAGTTTTCTTGATTTTACAAATGGATAACTTTTCAACTATTTTATTTGCACTAAAACTTTGTATACAATTTTCAATACTTAATTCACATCACCTGAATCAATCAAATCTAGTTACAAAAAAAGTACTATCCATAAACTTCATTGACCTGTATCTAAATAAGTTAGAGATATATCTAACTTATAGCGTACACATCAAAATGTTTAATAGATAGTACTTTTATAATGCTTTTAATTATGGTCGCTCTCGTAATTGTAACGAATAAGAAATGATGATTGCCAATAACATTAATAGTAATGTTGGTGTAATGAACACTGAAAGTAGTAGTCCATGAATCATTATATTTATGAATTCCGTTAACAATTTAAAGAATAAAATGCTCCCCATAAATAGTTGTAAATAATAAAACTTACCTTTCAAGTGGAAAGTTAACGTTGTAGCGATATATGCGATAATAATGAATAACAGAATTAGTAATGTAACCCATTCAATAACATATTGTGTCTGTGATAATTTCCAATCACCAGATACAAATAATGCATTACGATTATTAAATTCTAAAAATGTGAATAAAAAGATGACGACACCACAAAATAGTTCGACATACATTGGTTTAACCCATTTCGGTTTTCTCATCCAATCAGGAATATCGTCTTCTTGAATATCGATAATATCATTAACTTTCTTTTTGAATTTATCTCTTTTAGCTCTAATTTTATCTAAATCGACACTTCTTCTTGTCTTACGTGCATATTCTGTAGTCTTATCTTGGAGTTGTTTCAAGTGAATTTTAGTTTGATTCGTGACATTCCCTTTACTTGTTCTTGATAATTCTGGCTCCTCTTCACCTAATTCTTGCTTTGTTAAAGGTAAAGCTCGGCGCAAGAACAAGAAATTCCAAATAGCCATTTGACCAAGTAACCACATAATTATAAAGAAAGCATTGACACTTAAGATATCAATTGACTCTATTTCATTAGCATCAATTCTGCCATACAATGCAATTTGTGTAATTAAGTAACTTATACCATAACTCACAATTATCCACATGAAATGATTTTTTACATTTTCCTGATTCAATTCATCTTTATAGACGATATATCCTATATGAATTGTAAATGGAATAATGAAAATCACTGCAAAGAATCCATAAACTTGAGTCATTAATATAAGAGTAATAATAAAGTACATGATACCGATAACTAAGAAAAAGATAGAAATATCATAGTCATACTTAATAGTTCTAAGTAATGTATGACCAATCAACATAACTAAAATACCGAATATAATTATCACAATTGCACTAACTATAGGGAAATTACCTATAAATCGACTCATTACTTTAATAATTTCACTGAAAAATGCATTCAGAAATTCCCACACATTATGAACATGTGTATCAACTTTTTTACCACCATTTAATTGTTTAATTAATGGCAAGTTAATTAAAATAATGAGACCAGTGAAGAGTGAAACGATACCGATTAAATAGCTAAAAATAATTTCGGCGTGTTTCCTAAGAAAAGACATTATGTTCACCTCAAAATCATTATATATTAATCTAATGTTGTTGTCTTTAGATAAATGAATAAATAGTGCTATAGACTTAGAAAAGTTTAACGAAAGTACAACCGGGTAAGATTTATATATAAATAATTATCCAATTTGGGAGGAATTAATCATGTCTAATGAAAATCAAAATAAAAAAGCAGCAGAAAAAGCTAAAGAAGTTGAAGAAAAATTAAAAGATAAAAAAGAAGAAAAAACAGAAGATATTAATCAAACAAAACAAGATATCCAAGATACACTAAATTAATTTAAATCCCCTTACAACTTTTAGTTGTTAGGGGATTTTATGCATGTGCTCGGCGCATGTGTCCCTCTTCTTCCTTACAACTTTTAGTTGTTAGGGGCTTTTTTGCATGTGCTCGGCGCATGTATCCCTCTTTTACCCTACAAACTATAATTCGTAAGCCATTATGCACGGGTTCTTCACTGTTGTTAAAGAGGTATGATTGATAAGTATCCCTCTTCATTTATCAGCTCAATCTTATTACATGTCACATATTTTTATATCTTTAATTACTAACATTCCTACTACATCTTCAATTTAAATCCAATGCTAATATTATAAATTTTAAATCGAATTAAACAAAATTTCATGAAGACAACCTATTGACATAAGTTTACAAACGTCTTACAGTATAATTAATTAAATAAATCGCACACACTAGGGGTGTTTTATACTGAGATGAGGCTTGCCCTCAAACCCTTTGAACCTGATCTAGCTTGAACTAGCGTAGGAAAGTGTTACTATACATATGTTTTACTAATATATATTGTGAACGCATAACTTTCCTATGGATGGTTGTGCGTTTTTTTATTAGGAGGATGTAAAAATGTCAAAAGGTTTAAAGCTATCTGAAATACTAGTAACCGTACTTATTTCAGTAGTATTCGCAGTTATTTACAATTTATGGTGGTTTGTTTACAATGGTGTGCAAGCTACAGGCCTTCACCTCGAACAATTAACAAACGGGGTTTGGTTCATGGCAGCGATTGTCTGCTATCTAATTATTCCAAAACCAGGTATTGCTTTACTGGCTGAATTTGCTGCAGGTGCCGGCGAAACTATCATTATGGGTCGTTTCGATATTCCGACAATCGTTTACGCTTTCATACAAGGTTTAGCGTGTGAACTTGTCTTTGCAATTTTTAAATATCAATCTCGTTCAGTTATGGTAGCTATGTTAGCAGGTTTTTGTACAGCAATCGCGGCTTTCCCTATAGATTATTTCTATGGTTATTTAAATGAAGTTGCAGGTTGGAACTTAACATTATTCATCGTATTTAGATTAATTAGTGGTGCAGTAGTCGCCGGCGTCCTATCTTACCTTTTAGTAAAAGCTTTAGATAAGACAGGCGTAACAAAATTATTTAGACCAGCTGCTAAAGAAGATTACGACAACTTATAAGAGGAGCATTCAGAGTGTTAAAAGTAAGTGATTTACGATTAAAATATCCAAGTGGTCAGCGTAAAATTTTCGATCATTTAAATATCACTATTCAAGACAAAGAAAAAGTACTTTTACTCGGTCCTTCTGGTTGCGGTAAAAGTACACTTCTGAATGTATTAAGTGGTATTGTTCCTAATTTAATTGAATTACCTATGAAATATGATGAACTAATCGTTGACCCATTAAGTGGCGTTATTTTCCAAGACCCTGATAGCCAGTTTTGTATGCCAAAAGTATACGAAGAACTTGCATTCGTTTTAGAAAATAGACAAGTACCACGTGAAGACATGGATGCGTTAATTATCAATGCTTTAAATATGGTCAATTTAAATGTTACCCCTGAAACGTATATCAAAGATTTAAGTGGCGGGATGAAACAGAAATTGGCAATTGTTGAAACCATTCTTCAACAATCAAAAACATTGTTTTTAGATGAACCGACAGCAATGTTAGATGTTCAAGCAACAGAAGATTTATGGACTAAACTAATTGAACTTTGGGAAGATCAAACTGTTGTAATCGTTGAACATAAAGTTAAACACATCTGGAATCATGTCGACCGCGTCATTTTGATGGATTATAACGGAAATATCATTGCCGATGAATGTCCTGAAATCATATTACAGAAGTATGTTCATTTACTCAGTGAATATGGTGTGTGGCATCCACGTGCATGGGAATTCGCACCAAGTCGTGTTGACTTTCCAACAACAAACTCACACTTATTACAATTTAAAAATGGACGTATTATTCGCGGTAAATCAACATTGCTCTCATTCTCAGATTTAGAAATTGGTCTAGGTGAGTGGATTACAATTACAGGGGCAAATGGTAGTGGTAAAACAACCTTGCTTGAATCAATTATGCAATTGATTAAATATCAAGGTGATGTTTATTTTGAAAATCAGCGTTTAACAAAAATTAAACATGCAGCAAAACACATGTACCTAGTTTATCAAAACCCAGAATTACAATTTATAACAAATTCGGTTTATGATGAAATTAACATTCATTTTAATCACCTTTCTAAAGATCAAAGTGATGATGAAACGATACAACTTTTAAAACTTTTAGATTTACAAAATGTAAAAGATCAACATCCTTATGAGTTGTCTATTGGTCAAAAACGACGCCTTAGCGTAGCTACCGCACTAAGTTCTAAAGCTGATATTATCTTTTTAGATGAACCGACATTTGGACTTGATAGCCATAATACATTCCAGTTGATCAAACTTTTCCAAAAGCGAATTAATTTGGGACAAAGTATTGTCATGGTTACACATGACGATGAAATAATTGAACGTTATCCATCAAGAAGACTTAAAATTTCAGATGGTGCGTTACTAGATTGTGATGGTGATACGAATGTATGAGCAATGGAAAGTTCGGCAATCATTTGTTGATGATGTCAACATTATAACGAAACTATTTCTTGGAATTATACTATTTTTCTTTATTATATTTGTGCATAATTTCGATTTTATGCTTTATATCACTATCTTAATGTTAGTTTTCTTATTGATGTTTAATGGTACTCAGTTTAAAATTACAGCAATTTTTATAACTATAAGTATTGGCTTTGCATTACTCTCTTCCCTGTTCATGATTTTATACGGGAATGGTAGCCATACAATTTTGAAATTCGGATTTATCCATATTACAACAGAAAGTTTAGTTCGTGGTTTACATGTATCATTAAGAACCATTGCTATTTCATTTTTCGGTATCTTAATCGCACTTACATCTCAGGTTGTCATGATATTTTATAGTTTAATGCAACATTTAAAGGTTAAATCAAAAGTTGCTTATGCATTCATGGCTGCCATTCGTATGATACCTTTAATGATTAGTTCTTTAATACAGCTTCGCAGATCTTTAAAAATGCGCTATCAGATGATAGACGCAGCAAATTATAGAGGGTTAAAGCGATTTAAGCATTTAATTATACCTCTATTAAGCCAAAATATTAGAAAGGCACATCAATTATCAGTTGCGATGGAGTCCAAAGGATTTAGAGATGGTCCTCGTACTTACTATTACAACGTACCTTTCTCATATAAAGATATAATCTTTATTATAGTTTTAATTGCCATTATTACTTTGGCATATTATTGTTCAATCACCTTACCCATCACGGGCATAGATGATGTTCGTCTTGGTCGTGTAGGTTAAATTTTATCCATAATTGTATAGATACTAAATTAGAAATTCATTGTATAGAAAAAGAAAACCATTTATTCCATACTAAACAAAAGAGGTGCCACAAACATGTTATTTTGTTCATCCAAACATGTTGTGGCGCCTCTTTTGTATTACATATGCATAATCACAAATTTGGTACAGAAATCAATGTCCTAGACTCTACAACTAAAAAAGCTATGAAAAAATCTATCGTTATAGATTCGTTCATAGCTAATCTTAGTATTTTAAATTTACTTATTTAAGTTGTAGTGCTTTATTCGCAATGTCATGACGATAGAATAAATGGTCACTTTGTATTTGTGATACTTTTTCGTATGCGTCTCGCTGTGCATCTTGTACATTGTCACCTTTTCCGATGGCAAGTATAACTCTACCACCTGAAGTAACAAAGGTATCACCTTGCTTCTTTAATCCACTAACAAAATAGTTTTCATTTAAATCAAAGCCACTTACTTTATGCCCTTTTTCATATGCATCAGGATATCCTTTTGATGCCAACATGACCCCTACAATAGATTCATTTTTCCATTTGAATTCAGTACGTTTTCCTTCATCTAAATCAATAATATGCTGCATTAAATCACTTTCCATGCGACTTAATAATACTTGAGCTTCAGGATCACCAAAACGGGCATTAAATTCTATTACTTTTGGACCATTTTTAGTTAAAATAGCACCAATGTATAATACACCGAAGAATTGATAACCTTCATTAAGCATTGCCTTTGCAATGGGTTGTGCAATTGTTTCATTTGTAAGTTTTAAAACATCGTCACTAATATGTGGTACTGGACAATAAGCCCCCATACCACCAGTATTTGGTCCTTCATCATGATCAAATGCGCGTTTATGATCTTGTGCAATACAGTCGAAAGGTACTGCTAAATCACCATTAACAAATGTCATTAGCGAGAACTCTTCACCTTCTAAAAACGTTTCAAATACAACAGTACCTTCTTCTTCATCACCATACATAATCTCAATAGCACTTCTGGCTGCTTCAATAGTATCTGCAATAATAACGCCTTTCCCAGCAGCTAACCCATCTTTCTTGACAACAACGGGCAATTCACAGTTTTCAATATATGTTAAAGCATCCTTTTTTCGCTCAACTTCTTTATAATCAGCAGTTGGAATATTATATTTTTCCATTATCTTTTTAGCAAATAATTTTGAGCCTTCGATTTGAGCTGCTTGCTTATTTGGACCAAACACTTTGAAACCATTCGCTCGTAAAATGTCTGCTAATCCATCAATTAGCGGCTGTTCTGGACCTATAACTACCCAATCAACATTTTGCCGTTTAGCAAAATCTAATATCGCTTGATGATCAGATTCTGAAATTTCAGTGTGTACTTCAGCTATAGGTGTCATTGCCTCATTACCTGGAATGGCAAACACTTGTTTAACTAGATTCGATTGATTAAGTTTATATGCAAGTGCATGTTCTCGTCCACCAGCACCAATTACTAATACATTCATTTATGTTACGCCCCTTTAAAATTAGTGTTTAAAATGTCGAGTGCCTGTGACTACCATTGCAATACCATGTTTATTAGCCATATCAATTGAATCTTGATCTTTAATCGAACCACCCGGTTGGATAATTGCCTTTATACCATGTTGTGCTGCAAGTTCAACTGTATCTCCCATAGGGAAAAATCCATCAGATACTAACGCTACATGATCATTGATTTCAATAGCTCTCTCTAACGCAATTTTAGCAGCACCGACACGATTCATTTGTCCAGCACCTATACCTACAGTTTGTTTATTATTACTTAAAATAATTGCATTACTTTTTACTGATGGTACAACTTTCCATCCTAATAACATTGCTTCCCATTGTTCATCAGTAGGTGCTACTTCTGTAACAACTTTCATTTCTTCTTTTGGCACGACATAATTGTCTTTATCTTGAACTAAATATCCGCCAGATACTGAAACAAACTCTTCTTCGTTACTGTCTATAGTCATATCAATTTCTAATAATCTTACATTCTTCTTTTGTTTTAAAATATCTAATGCTTCATCTGTAAATTTTGGTGCAATAATGACTTCCAAAAAGATACTATGCAATTGCTCTGCTAACTCAGGTGTTACAGCTCGGTTTAATGCAACAATTCCACCAAATATTGATTGACTATCCGCTTCATACGCATGTTGAAATGCTTGTTCTATCGTGTCACCGATACCAACACCACATGGATTCATGTGTTTAACCGCAACTGTAGCAGGTGTATCAAACTTTTTAACTAAAGCTAGTGTAGCATCTGCATCTTTAATATTGTTATAGCTTAATTGTTTCCCATGTAATTGTTTAGCGCCTGCAATCGTGTGCTTAGCATTCGAAGTTCTCACAAAATACGCTGATTGTTGTGGATTTTCTCCATATCTTAAAGTTTCTTTATCCCCTTTAAAGAAACGTACAATCGCTTCATCATATTCTGCAGTATGCTCAAAAACTTTAATCATTAATGATTGTCTATATGACTCATCTAACGAATCGTTTCTTAATCGCGTCAATACTTCTTGATAATCTGCCGGATGTACAATTGTTGTTACATGTTTATAGTTTTTAGCTGCAGCACGTAACATTGTTGGACCACCAATATCAATATTTTCAATTGCTTCGTCCATCGTCACATCAGGGTTTGCAACAGTTTGTTGGAATGGATATAAATTAACTACTACCATATCAATTAAATCTATATGTTGTTCTGATAATTCATTTAAATGCTGCGGTTTATTTCGATCAGCTAAAATGCCACCATGAACAGCCGGATGTAATGTTTTAACACGGCCATCCATTATTTCTGGAAAATGTGTTAAGTCTGAAACAGAACGAACTGGTACATTTGCTTCATCTAATATACGTTTAGTACCACCTGTTGAATATAATTCATAATTTAATTGCGTTAACGCTTTAGCAAACTCTACAATACCTGTTTTATTTGATACGCTCAAAATAGCTTTCTTCATCACATACATACTCCTTATTTTACAATTTTAGCAATAACACTTGGATATAACTCATATTCCAATTTTTTTACTTTCTCTTCTAATTGTTCTTTTGAATCGTCCGGTCTAATATCACATTGTCTCTGTTCAATAATTTCTCCCGTATCCATACCACAATCAACATAATGTACTGTCGAACCAGTAATAGTATCGCCACTATGATATGCTTGGCCTATTGCGTCAATCCCCTTATATTTCGGCAATAGAGATGGATGTATATTCAATATTTTACCTTCAAATGAAGCTAATAAATCTGGACCAATTAGACGCATGTAGCCAGCTAAAATAATCCACTCTACCTTATCTTCATTTAATAGTGATACTAAATGTTGTTCATACGCTGCTTTTGAATCAAATTGTTTTGGTTCATTAATATAAACAGGAATATCGTGCTTTTTTGCTCTATCTATACAAAACGCATTTTGATGATCCGTATATAGCGCCGTAACTTCAATATTTTCAAGTTTTCCTGATTCAACATGCTCAACTATATTTTCAAAGTTACTTCCTGAACCTGATGCAAAAATCGCAATTTTAACCATTGTTATACCCCCAACAATTCAATTGCAGTTGACTCATTTTTCATAATATGACCAATTTGATAGGCTTCCACATTTTGTTCTGCTAAAATCTTCAAAGCGCGTGATGCATCTTTTTCATCAACGATAACCGTATAGCCAATACCCATGTTAAAAATGTTATACATTTCATTTGTGTCTATATTGCCTTGTTGTTGTAACCAATCAAATATTTTTGGCGTTGGAAATGATGTAGTATCAATTCTAGCAGCATATCCGGCTGGCAATGCACGTGGAATATTTTCATAAAAACCTCCACCAGTAATATGATTCATTGCCTTAATAGAAACTTCTTTTTTCAAAGCAAGTACAGGTTTGACATATAATTTAGTTGGTTCTAAAAAGACATCTATAAATGGACGATTATCGAAGTTTGATGCCAAATCAATGCCTGATTCATTAATTAATTTGCGCACTAAACTATATCCATTTGAATGAATGCCACTTGACGCAAGCCCTATAACAACTTGTCCCTCTTTCACTTCTGAACTATCTACATAGTCATCCTTTTCAACTGCTCCAACTGCAAATCCGGCTACATCATATTCACCTTCGTGATACATTTCACCCATTTCAGCAGTCTCTCCACCGATAAGTGCAGTATTCGTTTCAACGCATGCATCACTAATACCTTTAACAATTTGTTCAATAACTTCAGGAACAACTTTATTTGTAGCGATGTAATCTAAAAAATACAATGGTTCTGCACCTGTCGTTAAAATATCATTAACACACATTGCGACTGCATCGATACCTATCGAATCATGTTTCCCATAGTCGATAGCTAGTTTTAATTTCGTACCTACTCCGTCTGTTCCAGAAACTAAAACTGGCGCTGTCATATTTAATTGTGATAAATCAAATGTAGCACCGAATCCACCTAAACCACCGATAACTTCTTTACGCATCGTACGTTTAACATGACTAGACATTCTTTCTACAGCTTCATAACCAGCATGAATATTTACACCAGATTGTTCATATGCTTTAGACATTTAAATTTCCCTCGCTATCAAAAAAGTGTTTGTTTTTAGAAATATATTGCTTTTGTCGATGACTTAAATGTGCTTTATAATTTGCTTCATAATCATATAACCCTGCAGGATAATCTCCAGTGAAACTTTCTACACATAAGCCACTATATGGCGCGTCATAATCTAAACCAATTGATTCAATTAACCCATCTACAGATAGATATGCTAATGAATCAGCGCCAATATAATCTTTAATTTCTTCAGGTGATTTGCTTGCAGAAATTAATTCTGCCGTAGTTGAAACATCGATTCCATAAAAACTTGGGAACATAAATTCCGGTGATGCTATACGCACATGCACTTTATTTGCACCAGAATCTTTTAACATTTTCACAATGCGTCGAATTGTCGTACCGCGAACAATGGAATCATCAACAAGAATGATATTTTTCCCATCTACTATATCTTTTACCGCAGATAACTTCACTCTCACACCTTGCTCACGTAATTCTTGAGTTGGTTGAATAAATGTTCTTGCAACATATTGATTTTTAACTAGTCCCATTTCATATGGCAAACCTATTTCTTCAGCATAACCACTCGCAGCTGATAGCGATGAATTGGGTACACCGATGACCATATCAGCATTTACAGGGCTTTCTTGGGCTAATTTTTTACCAGAAGCTTTACGTACTGCATGGACATTTTTACCAGCTATTGTTGAGTCTGGTCTAGCAAAATAAATATATTCCATCGCAGAAATTGCAGTTGTCGTATGATGTGTATAAGATTTAACTGTAATACCTTTATCGTTAATCACGACATATTCACCTGCATGAATATCTTGAACAAATTCTGCACCTAACACATCTATTGCACATGTTTCACTTGCAAGGATGTATGTCCCATCTTTCATTTTACCTACAACAAGTGGTCTGATAGCATTTGGATCTACTGCGCCATATAACGCATCTTTAGTTAAAATCGCAAATGTAAAACCGCCTTTAACTTTTCGCAAACTTTCTTTCAACGCTTCCTCAAAAGTAGGAGCTTTACTTCGACGTATCAAATGCATAATGACTTCAGTATCAGAAGACGAATGGAAGATAGCACCTTGTTTTTCTAAATTCTGACGCAATGATTTAGCATTAATGAGGTTACCATTATGACAAATACCTACACTCATATCATAAAAGTGATACAGAAACGGTTGAATATTTTCAATACCTTTATTACCTGAAGTAGCATAACGGACGTGACCAATTGCATGTTGATATCCTTTTAATCGTTCCATTTGATCATCTTTAATCGCTTCAGTTAGTAAGCCTAATCCTCGCTCGCCTTTTAATTCATTTTGATCAGAAACAACTATACCTGCACCTTCTTGACCACGATGTTGCAAACTATGAAGTCCCATATATGTTAGTTGCGCTGCTTCAGGATGATTCCAAATACCAAACACGCCACATTCTTCGTTTAATCCTGAGTAGTTAAACATTGAGCAATTGCCCCTTCCCATATTTGTTTAATATCTGAAACATTTTCACTAATCTCTGTATATGGTGTTGTTACCTTGAAATTATCACTATCTGTTAAAAGTCCAATTTCTATTGCATTATCAATATTTAAAGTTTTACCTGATTTAACAGAAACAACATATCGGCCTTGCGTCTCACTAAACAATTGTGCATTTGTTATATCTATTGAAGATTTTAATCCTAAACCGTAATGCGCACTTAGTTTAGCTAAGGTAATCAGTAAGCCACCTTTACCAACTGTTTGAACATGTGATAATAGTCCTTCACGAATAGCGGTCTTGATTGATTCACCTTTTTCAACTTCTGAACTCAAATCTAATGACTCAAATTCATGATTAACTTTGCCATAAATTAACTTTTCAAGTTGACTACCACCAAAGTCGTCCTTAGTATCACCGATTAAATATAATTTATCTCCAACTTGAGGTTCAAAATCATTTAAATAATTTACATTTTCAATCAAACCTACCATTCCAACAACTGGTGTTGGGAAAATAGAAGTACCTTTCGTTTCGTTATATAAAGATACATTACCAGAAACTACTGGTGTCTTAAGAATGTCGCATGCTTCTGCCATACCTTTCGTTGAATCTATCAACTGTTGATAGATTTCTTTCTTTTCAGGAGAACCATAATTTAAACAATCTGTCATTGCTAATGGTGTTGCACCCACGGCAATTAAATTTCGATAAGCTTCAGCTACTACCATCTTTCCACCTTCATATGGATTGTTATATACATAACGCGCTTCACCATCAATTGTTGAAGCAATTGCCTTATTTGTGCCTTCCACACGTACTACCGATGCTTGAAGTCCTGGCTTAATTATCGTATTGGCACCAACTTGTTGGTCGTATTGATCATATAAATAGTGTTTAGATGCTATAGTCGGATGCTTAAGTAATTTAAAGAAAGTATCTTTAACATCGATGTGTGTATAATCATTTTTAGAAGTATTATAATCTTTTTCTTCTCCTTCTAAAATATATACAGGTGCTTCATCAGCTAGTGGTTCAACTGGAATGTCAGCATAAACTTCGTCATCATATGTTAAAACAAAACGATTTGTATCTGTAACTTCACCTATAACAGCACTATCCAATTCGTGCTTATCAAATAAATCTAAGAATTTTTGTTCAGTACCTTTTTCAACAACTAGTAACATACGTTCTTGAGTTTCTGAAAGCATCATTTCATAAGGAGAAATACCTGGCTCACGTGTTGGCACTTGTTCTAATCTCAAATGTAACCCACTACCACCTTTTGCCGCCATTTCAGACGATGAAGATGTTAAACCAGCAGCACCCATATCTTGAATACCAACTAATTCATCAAATGTAATTGCTTCAAGTATTGCTTCCATTAATTTTTTACCTACAAATGGATCACCGATTTGTACAGAAGGTCGTTTACTTTCGCTTTCTTCCGTCAATTCTTCAGATGCAAAAGTAGCACCATGAATACCATCTCGACCAGTTTTCAAACCAACATAAATGACCGAATTACCTACACCTTTTGCTGTGCCTTTTTGAATCATGTCGTGATTGATAACACCAACACACATTGCATTAACAAGTGGATTGCCATCATAACGTTCATCAAATTCGATTTCACCAGCAGTTGTTGGAATACCAATGCAGTTACCATAACCTCCGATACCCTTTACAACACCTTTAAGTAATCTTTGGTTTTGTTTATTATCTAATTCTCCAAATCTAAGACTGTTTAACAAATTAATAGGTCTAGCCCCAATAGAGACAATGTCACGAATGATTCCACCAACGCCTGTAGCAGCCCCTTGATATGGTTCAATTGCTGATGGATGATTGTGAGACTCTACTTTAAATACTACGGCTTGATTATCACCTATATCGACTACCCCTGCACCTTCACCAGGCCCCATAAGCACATGGTCACCTGACGTAGGAAATTGCTTTAAAAACGGTTTAGAATGTTTATAAGAGCAATGTTCACTCCACATAACAGAAAAGATACCTGTTTCTGTAAAGTTAGGTTGTCTGCCTAAAATATCGCAAACTTTTTCATATTCTTGATCACTTAATCCCATATCTTGATATACTTTTTCAAGTTTAATTTCTTCAACGCTTGGTTCGATAAATTTAGACATGTTGTTCCCTCCAACTTTTTACCATCGCTTCAAATAATTTCACACCACTATCAGTACCTAACAACGTTTCTAAAGCTCTTTCAGGATGTGGCATCATGCCACATACATTGCCTTTTTTGTTAACAATTCCTGCAATATCATCATATGAACCGTTCGGATTATTCACATATTTCAGAATAATTTGATTGTTAGCTTTTAATTGTTGATATATTTCATCAGTACAATAATAATGACCTTCACCGTGAGCTACAGGATATATAACTTTTTCACCTTGTTCATAAAGATTTGTAAATGCCGTTTGATTATTCACTATTTCTAACTCTTCATTTCTACTAATAAATAAATGTGAATCGTTATGCAATAATGCACCAGGTAATAAGCCTATTTCAGTTAAAATTTGAAACCCATTACAAACACCTAATACTGGCTTACCTTCAGCTGCAAGACGTTTAACTTCCGAAATAATCGGCGCTACACTAGCCATTGCCCCAGATCTTAAGTAATCCCCGAATGAAAATCCACCAGGAATAAGTACGCCATCAAATCCACTTAGTGATGTTTCTCTATAATCTACATATTCCGCTTCAACACCACTTTTAATAGCAGCATTAAACATGTCTCTATCACAATTCGAACCTGGAAAAACAAGAACCGCAAATTTCATTTTATGCATTCTCCTTTTCATCATCTAACACTTTATAGCTATATTCTTCAATCACTGTATTTGCAAACAATTTTTCACTTAGAGTTGTAATAATGTTGTGTACCTTTTCATCACTAACCTCATCCACTGTCATATATAATACTTTTCCTACACGAATATCATTCACTTGTGCATAACCTAAGTCATGTACAGCTCGAGTAAGCGTTTGTCCTTGCGTATCTAATACTTGTGGTTGTAATGTGATATGTAGTTCAATTGTTTTCATTATTTTAAATCCTCCAATTTGTTTAAAAATATTTGATATGTTTCAATCAGTGATCCAGTGTTATTTCTATATACATCTTTATCAAAGTTTGCATTGGTAGCTTTATCCCAAATTCGACATGTATCTGGAGATATTTCATCCGCTAACAAAATTTGACCAGTCTCAGTCTTTCCAAATTCGATTTTAAAATCTACTAATTTTAAATTCATAGCATCCATTAATTGTTTCAACACATTATTAATCTTTAATGCTTTGGATTTTAGTATTTCAATATCTTCATCTGATGCTATATTGAGCAATTTAACATGGTCATCCGTTATCAACGGATCATTTAACGCATCATTTTTATAGAAAAATTCTACAAGTGGTTCTCTAAAAACTTCACCATTTTCAAAACCTAAACGCTTTGTAATAGATCCACTAGCAATATTACGAACAACTACTTCTAATGGAATTATTTTCACAGGCTTAACTAATTGTTCTGTTTCAGATAATTGTTTAATAAAGTGACTTTCTATTCCATTTTCTTGTAAATATTTAAATATAATAGAAGTAATTTGATTATTTAATCGCCCCTTACCTGCCATTGTGTCTTTCTTAGCCCCGTTTCCAGCAGTAACTTCATCTTTATATTCAACTCTTAATTCATTTTCTTGATTTGTTGAGAAAATGCGCTTCGCTTTTCCTTCATATAATAATGTCATGCTTTAATTACTCCCCTCAAATTTAGCGTACATATCTTGTTCAGTTTGGTTTACATCATTCGTTAGTACAGTCATATGCCCCATTTTTCTGCTATCTTTACGCTCAGACTTACCATAAATATGTAAGTGCCACTCTGGATGTTCATTAAATTCATTTTCCAATAAATCTAAATCTTTACCTAGTAAGTTCATCATGACTGCTGGCTTTAATAATTCAATTGAATTTGGTAATGATTGTCCGGTAACTGCTAAAATATGAGTATCAAATTGTGAATAATCACATGCTTCAATTGAATAATGTCCGGAATTGTGAGGCCTTGGTGCTATCTCGTTCACATACAATTGGTTGTTACTATCTATAAAAAATTCAACTGTAAATGTTCCAATGAAATGAATCGATTGGATAATTATATTAACTTGCTCTTTCGCCTCAGCTGTTTTATCTATTCTCGCTGGAACAATTGTTTTGAAAAGTATTTGATTTCTATGCTCATTTTCTTGTAATGGGAAAAAAGTGATTTGATTGTTGTTTCCTCTTGTAACAGTAAGAGATACTTCTTTCTTGATATTCAAATATTTTTCAGCTACGCATTCACTAGTTTCAATTAATTTAAAACCTTCTTGTAAGTCTTTTTCGTTGTTAATTAAAACTTGACCTTTGCCATCGTAGCCACCAAATCTAGTTTTTACAATAAAAGGATATCCTAATGTTTCAATTGCTTTGTCAATATCTGTAGATTCTTTTACTGAAATGAACGGGACAACTTTGGTACCAGCACTTTTTAATGTTTCTTTTTCAGTTAAGCGGTCTTGTAATAACTGTATAGCTTGGTAACCTTGCGGAATATTGTACTTTTCACATAATAGTTTTAATTGTTGGGCTGAAATGTTTTCAAATTCATAAGTAATCACATCACATTTTTGTCCTAATTGATTGAGTGCCTTTTCATCGTCATACTTGGCTTGTATAAATTCGTGTGCAACGTATCTACATGGACAATCTTCAGAAGGATCCAATACAACCACTTTATAACCCATTTTTTGAGCTGATTGTGCCATCATCTTTCCAAGCTGACCACCACCAATAATGCCAATAGTCGCACCAAACTTTAATTTATTGAAGCTCATTTTGCATGTCCTCCACTTTTTGAATTAACGAAGATTCATACTGATTTAGTTTTTCAACTAAAGAAGGATTTTGAATACTTAACATTCTTGCTGCAAGTATACCTGCGTTTTTAGCACCTGCTGCACCAATTGCAGTCGTTGCAACCGGAATACCTCCTGGCATTTGAACAATTGATAATAAAGAATCTATACCCTTTAAACTTTTTGTTTCAATCGGCACACCAATAACTGGTAGCGTCGTTAATGATGCAACCATACCTGGTAAATGTGCCGCACCGCCAGCGCCTGCAATGATAATGTTTATACCTCTTTCTCTCGCTTCAGAAGCAAATTGAACCATCATTTTTGGCGTACGATGTGCGGATACTACTTGTTTTTCGTACGGAATTTCAAAATAATCCAACATGTTACAACTCTCTTGCATAATTTTCCAATCGGAAGAACTGCCCATAATGACTGCTACTTTCACTTTGTACACCCTTTCAAAAGTTTGAATTGTGAATTACTTTAGTTGTATATTATAGATATAGCATAACAAGCAATTTCTGCTTTTTCAATCAAAAATCGAACTTTATTTTGATTTTTTGTTTGAATTTACGTCTTTTGCTATGTAAATTAGTTTTATGAACTAACAAAGTTAGGATATTGACAATAGGAGGAGAAGTTTTTATGGTTGCTAAAATTTTAGATGGTAAACAAATTGCCAAAGACTACAGACAGGGGTTACAAGATCAAGTTGAAGCGCTAAAAGAAAAGGGTTTTACACCTAAATTATCCGTTATATTAGTTGGTAATGATGGCGCTAGTCAAAGTTATGTTAGATCAAAAAAGAAAGCAGCTGAAAAAATTGGTATGATTTCAGAAATCGTACATTTGGAAGAAACAGCTACTGAAGAAGAAGTATTAAACGAACTAAATAGACTAAATAATGATGATTCTGTAAGTGGTATTTTGGTACAAGTACCATTACCAAAACAAGTTAGCGAACAGAAAATATTAGAAGCAATCAATCCTGAAAAAGATGTGGACGGATTTCATCCAATAAATATAGGGAAATTATATATCGATGAACAAACTTTTGTACCTTGCACACCGCTCGGCATCATGGAAATATTAAAACATGCAGATATTGATTTAGAAGGTAAAAATGCAGTTGTAATTGGACGAAGTCATATTGTCGGACAACCAGTTTCTAAGTTACTACTTCAAAAAAATGCATCAGTAACAATCTTACATTCTCGTTCAAAAGATATGGCATCATATTTAAAAGATGCTGATGTCATTGTCAGTGCAGTTGGTAAGCCTGGTTTAGTAACAAAAGATGTGGTCAAAGAAGGAGCAGTAATTATCGATGTTGGCAATACGCCAGATGAAAATGGCAAATTAAAAGGTGACGTTGATTATGATGCGGTTAAAGAAATTGCTGGAGCTATTACACCAGTTCCTGGTGGCGTTGGTCCATTAACAATTACTATGGTATTAAATAATACTTTGCTTGCAGAAAAAATGCGTCGAGGTATTGATTCGTAAATTTACATTAGTTATGTATTGAGAATTAATAACTGAGTTTTAATGAAGTCTTTTAACCCACATTTAATATTATTTCGCAATTGAAATGAATAACAAGAAAAATCTGGGACATTAATCGATCAAATGCTCCCTTCAAAGTAGACATTGAATAAATGAAGGCTTTGAAGGGAGCATTTCACTTTGTTCTTGGCTCAACAATTTTATATAGACAGTAGTTAATTGAATGAAAATAAGCTTGTAACAAGTTTTCAATTCTAGTCAGGGGCCCCAACACAGAGAATTTCGAAAAGAAATTCTACAGGCAATGTGAGTTGGGGTGTGGGCCCCAACAAAGAAGCTGACGAAAAGTCAGCTTACAATAATGTGCAAGTTGGGGAGGGGTCCCAACACAGAGAATTTCGAAAAGAAATTCTACAGGCAATGCGAGTTGGGGTGGGGGCCCCATCACAGAAGCTGTGACTATGATAAAGTACTACTACATAGTTAATCATTAGTGGTTCTTTATCATTTTCGCCTCCCTTTTCTTATTGTTTTGAAACACAAAAATTTAAGTTCAAACTGTCGAATAAAGTTATATTTGATTTCAAATTATCCCTAAATTATTAATTTTACAATTGTGGCAGATTTTCAAAATAATAATTATTTCCTCATTATTTATAAATTTATATTTAAATTTCATTCTTTATAGGGTAAGATTAGGACTATAGTATGATGTGTAAATAATATAAATTAAGGTATAGTAAAGCTAACTCAGAAATGACTTATCATTCGGAGGTTACATTATGAATAAACTATTACAGTCATTATCAGCCCTCGGTGTTTCTGCTACACTAGTAACACCAAATTTAAATGCAGATGCAACGACGAATACTACACCACAAATTAAAGGCGCTAATGATATCGTTATTAAGAAAGGTCAAGATTATAACCTTCTAAACGGCATAAGTGCATTTGATAAAGAAGATGGAGATTTAACCGATAAAATTAAAGTCGATGGCCAAATTGATACATCTAAATCTGGTAAATATCAAATTAAATATCATGTCACTGATTCAGATGGTGCAATTAAAATTTCCACTAGGTATATTGAGGTTAAATAGCCCTCATCACTATACTGCAAATAAAATGGTAGCAAACGAACATGTTTTGCTACCATTTTATTTGTTATTCTAACTTCATCTGCAACTTTAACCCAAATATTGTATTTTTTCTGTATACCAAAGGACTACCTATCAAATTATTAAAACTTAACTGCTCTTTTTAAAAAAATGTTTTGATTTTGAACAAACAAATTTCCACTTTTCATTGTTTAACGATAAATTACTTTTGGCAAATTCCTTATTAAAATGTTTGCGCTTCCTTTCAATCAACTAGCCATCATTTTCAATTTATTAGACAATTTCAAACTTTTTTTATTTTCATTCAATTAACCTTTAATTGAAAGCTATTCTCAACTTTCCTTTTAAATATGAAGCAATTTTTTCAAAAACGCTATTAGTCACAAAATGTACACATAATTTTAACAAATGTGTGAACCCACGTCACACCTTGATTTATCAACATTTTTGATACAATTTTATTAATTTTTTTCCCATAAGCCCTTGTAAATATTGTGTAATAACTTAAAATTAATGTTAAGCCCTACATTTGTAGTATTAGGAGGTCAAAAAAGTGTCAAAATTTAAGTCTTTGCTTCTATTATTTGGCACACTAATTTTACTTAGTGGTTGTTCAAATATAGAAATTTTCAACGCAAAAGGGCCAGTAGCAAGTAGTCAGAAGTTCTTGATTCTTTATTCAATCGTCTTCATGCTTGTTATTTGTTTCGTTGTACTTGGCATGTTCGCCATTTTTATTTACAAGTATAGTTATAATAAGAATGCCGAATCTGGTAAGATGCACCATAATGCCATCATTGAAACAATATGGTTTGTAATACCTATCATAATCGTTGCTGCTTTAGCTATTCCTACAGTTAAAACTTTATACGATTACGAAAAACCACCGAAGAGTGAGAAAGATCCAATGGTTGTATATGCAGTAAGTGCAGGATACAAATGGTTCTTTGCTTATCCAGATGAACATATAGAGACTGTTAACACATTAACAATCCCTAAAGATCGTCCTGTTGTATTTAAGCTTCAAGCTATGGATACAATGACAAGTTTCTGGATTCCACAATTAGGTGGTCAAAAATATGCCATGACTGGCATGACAATGAATTGGACGTTAGAAGCATCTCAAACTGGTACGTTCAGAGGTCGTAACTCTAACTTCAATGGTGAAGGATTCTCACGTCAAACATTTAAAGTAAATGCCGTTAGTCAAAAAGACTACGACAAATGGGTGAAAGAAGTTAAAGGTAAGAAAACGTTAGATCAAGATACATTTGATAAACAATTATTACCAAGCACACCTAATAAAGCTTTAGAATTTAATGGTACACATATGGCGTTTGTTGATCCAGCAGCCGATCCAGAATACATCTTCTATGCATATAAACGTTTCAATTTCGAATTGAAAGATCCAAACTTCACTAGTGAAGAAAATATGTTTAAAGATGTATCAGACAAACCATTAATACCTGCTCGTAAAGCTCAAATTACAAATGCGAACTATAAACGACATGGTATGAAGTTGATGATTCTTGGAAATGACGAACCATATAACAATGAGTTCAAGAAAGATGAATCGAAAAATGCGAAAGAAATGAAGAAAATTTCAAAAGATGCGCAAGATCAAGACAATGATGATCATGGAGGTGGACATTAATGAATTTTCCATGGGATCAATTACTAGTTAAAGGTAACTGGATGATTACAATGGCACAAATTGGTGCCCCATTCTTAGTTATTGGTTTAATCGCAGTAATTACTTACTTTAAATTATGGAAATATCTTTACAAAGAATGGTTCACATCTGTAGACCATAAGAAAATCGGTATTATGTATTTAATCTGTGCCGTATTAATGTTCGTCCGTGGTGGTATTGATGCGTTACTTATTCGTGCGCAATTAACAGTACCTGATAACAAATTTTTAGAATCTAACCACTATAACGAAATTTTTAGTACACATGGTGTAATCATGATTATCTTCATGGCAATGCCATTTATCTTTGGTTTATGGAATATCGTTGTTCCATTACAAATTGGAGCACGTGATGTTGCATTCCCAGTATTAAACAACGTAAGTTTCTGGCTATTCTTTGCAGGTATGATTTTATTCAACCTGTCATTTATTATTGGTGGTTCACCAGCAGCTGGTTGGACAAACTATGCGCCACTAGCAGGTGAATTCAGTCCTGGTCCGGGTGTTAACTATTACTTAATAGCTATACAAATTTCAGGGCTTGGTACCTTAGCTACAGGTATCAACTTCTTTGTAACAATTTTAAGATGTAAAACACCAACTATGAAGTTTATGCAAATGCCAATGTTTACAGTAACAACATTTATTACTACATTAATTGTTATTCTTGCTTTCCCTCCTTTAACAGTAGCGTTAGCATTAATGACAACTGATAGAATATTTGACACAGCATTCTTCACAGTTGCACATGGCGGTATGCCAATGCTTTGGGCTAACTTCTTCTGGGTATGGGGGCACCCTGAAGTTTATATCGTTATCCTTCCAGCATTTGGTATTTACTCAGAAATTATCCCGACATTCGCTCGTAAGCGTTTATTCGGACATCAAAGTATGGTATGGGCAACTGCCGGTATCGCGTTCCTTAGTTTCTTAGTTTGGGTTCACCATTTCTTCACAATGGGTAATGGTGCGTTAATCAACTCATTCTTCTCAATTTCAACAATGCTGATTGGTATTCCAACTGGTGTGAAATTGTTTAACTGGTTATTAACATTATATAAAGGACGTATTACATTTGAGTCACCAATGCTATTCTCATTAGCATTTATCCCTAACTTCCTTTTAGGTGGTGTTACGGGTGTAATGTTAGCAATGGCATCAGCTGACTATCAATATCACAATACGTACTTCTTAGTAGCTCACTTCCACTATACATTGGTTACTGGTGTTGTATTTGCCTGCTTAGCTGGTTTAATCTTCTGGTATCCAAAGATGATGGGTTACAAATTAAACGAAACATTAAACAAATGGTGCTTCTGGTTCTTCATGATCGGATTTAACGTTTGTTTCTTACCACAATTCATTCTTGGATTAGATGGTATGCCACGTCGTTTATACACTTATATGCCATCAGATGGTTGGTTCTTATTAAACTTAATTTCAACTATCGGTGCATTATTAATGGCAATCGGATTCTTATTCCTTGTTGTTAGTATCGTATACAGTCACTTCAAATCTCCACGTGAAGCAACTGGAGATAACTGGGATGGCCTTGGTCGTACTCTAGAGTGGACTACTGCATCAGCAATTCCACCTAAATACAACTTTGCCATTACACCAGATTGGAATGACTACGACACATTTGTTGATATGAAAGAACATGGTCGTCATTACTTAGACAACCATAATTACAAAGACATTCATATGCCAAACAATACTCCTGTTGGATTCTGGATTGGTATCTTTATGACTATCGGCGGTTTCTTCTTAATTTTCGAAACTGTAATTCCAGCATTAATTTGTTTATTCGGTATTTTTGGTACTATGATTTATCGCAGTTTCCAAATCGATCACGGATATCATATCCCTGCTGCTGAAGTTGCTGAAACTGAAGCTAGATTAAGAGAAGCGCGTATTAAAGAAAGGGAGGCTGTAAGTCATGAGTCATGATACAAACACTATTGATTCACGCACACATGAAGGCGAATTAAATAAGCTTGGCTTTTGGATTTTCATTACAGCCGAATTTGCGTTATTCGGTACCCTATTTGCGACACTATTAACTTTGCAACATGGTGGCGATTATGCAGGTAAAATGACTACTGAGTTATTTGAATTGCCTCTTGTTTTAATAATGACGTTTGCATTATTATTCAGTTCTTACACATGTGGTATTGCTATTTACTACATGCGCCAAGAAAAACAAAAGTTAATGATGTTTTGGATGATCATTACGTTACTTTTAGGTTTAGTCTTTGTTGGATTCGAAATTTATGAATTCGCACACTATGCATCAGAAGGCGTTAACCCAACAATTGGTTCTTACTGGTCTAGTTTCTTTATCCTATTAGGAACGCATGGTTGTCACGTATCGCTAGGTATCGTTTGGGCCATTTGTTTATTAATCCAAATCCAACGACGCGGATTAGACAAATATAATGCGCCAAAATTATTTATAGTAAGTTTATACTGGCACTTCTTAGATGTTGTTTGGGTTTTCATCTTTACTGCCGTATATATGATAGGGATGGTGTATAGCGGATGAGTACAATAATGAAACATACTGTAGGATTTATCGCATCTATCGTATTAACGCTTTTAGCAGTATACGTAACACTATACACGTCATTAACATTCCACGCGAAGTTGACAATTATCTTTGGCTTTGCATTCGTCCAAGCAGGACTTCAATTATTAATGTTCATGCATTTAACTGAAGGTAAAGATGGACGTTTACAAACATTCAAAGTTATCTTTGCTCTTGTAATTACACTTTGTTTCGTTGTCGGAACATATTGGGTTATGCAAGGCGGTCACTCTTCACACTTATAAACAACATTTTAATAATGTAAAGTTTAACCAGCTAACACTTTTGTTAGCTGGTTTTTATTTTCCTTCAATTTTTAAATGGTTAAGTCCCCTTCTATATCTTATAAGACAATCATTATAATCAATTCAATTAATACATTAACAACCACAACTAATAAATATAGTAACTTCAAAATCCATATTTATGTCTAAAGATAATCTCAATGTTGTTCACGTCAATAAAATTATCCCTAGGTTTTTAAAAATTGTACATGTTTAAACAATCAAAAGTGTACATTATTAAATTATCATTTCCAGTTAGATTTAGAAAACATTCACACCACGCATGGACCAACGTATTCGTCTTCATTCATTTTAGTCTGATGCCAACTCACCAAATGATTTCCCCTTTTATCAGTTAACACATATTTTTAAACTCATCCTTCTTCAACCTTATACTTTAAACTTTTTACCACTATAAAAAAGAAGATATAACTCGTATACTGGTCAGATAAGGTCGATGCCTTAATGCCATATACATGTTATATCTTCTATATTAATTATTGAACAATAACACCCTTCGTATTGTAAGGTTTATTTTGTTTTAAAATATCATTATAAATATGTTTGATTCGAACTTCATTGTTTCCTTTTACATTTAATGCAAGTACAACTACATACTTATCATTATAGTAAACAGTAAAGACTTGTCCAAAGAATCCCCCGTTAAGTCTATTCAATGTTGGCTTAGCATAGAAACCATATCGATATTCATCTGGATACTGTTTCGTACCAAACTCATGTAATAATGGATTGGTTATTTTAGGACTGAATAATTTATATTGTTGTATTTGAGTAATTAATTTACCCATATCTGTTGGTGTCATATATAAATTACCTGCACCATAGTATTGGTCCAAAATATTAGGTCTTAAGAATGAAAGTCCTGTACTATTATAAGCATAACCTTTTGCTAGATATTTTTTAAAAGGTTGTTCATCATAAAATGCTGTGTGCTGAAGTTTTAAAGGATCTCCTATTTTTGTATAATAATTCTCAGCATAAGATTTACCTGTAACTTCTTCAATTACTTTCGCAAGTACTAAATAATTCCCATCGTTATACATATGCTTTTTGTATTTCTTAGGATCAATACCACGTTTTTGAATCGCTTTAACTGCTTGATCTAAATTTTTATAATCTTTTGAGGATTTATATTTATATAATCCACTTTGATGCAACATTAAATCTTTCAATGGGATAGGCTTAGATGTTTTAAACCATGGAAGGTATTTACTTACTGGATCATTGATATTTATTTTATGTTCTTCTTCTAACTGTTTTAACAGTAACCCTGTTGAAAATTTTTGAGCTGAACCTATTAAAAACATCGTATTCGGTGTGTTTTTAATACCTTTTTCAAAATCTTGATATCCATAACCTTTACTCATTTTCAATTTGCCATTTTCATATATAGCTACTGAACCGTTAAATAATGAACTTTGTAAATACTTGTCAATTTTCTTATATTTAGGATCCTTGCTATTATATACCTCTTTTAGTTTAGACGGCGCAACCTTTTCCTTATTACGATCCACTAAATATTTTTCATTGTCTGATAATTTTGTTTCCTTATGTATTGGGTCTATAGAATGTGTCTTCGTCTGTAATCGATGAAAAATTAACGCTATAGAAATAATGATAAATAATAGTACACACGCATGTATAACTAGTTTTACTTTATTAAATTTCATTTGATAATTGCCTCACAATGTATTCATTTTATATATTTAAATCGTTAAAAATTTGAACCTAGATGCCTAATAATACAACTTACAAAAATTAACTTATCATTCATTTATGCTTTACGCTACATAGTAATAAGTTTTTCTAATATGTTATCTATACAACAAAATTAATTATACCTTATCACTTTGTATAAATCACTCGAATTTATATTACGCCTTTAAATTTTTTAAGACATCATACTAAAGTCGCATTATATTTTTAAAAATGCTTTTTGATTTTAACAAAACATTCAAATTACAAGGAACTTTGACATAACATTTGTATTTTTTACTATAAAGTACTACAATTTAAGGCTATAATGTATTAGTAATGAAGTTGTATAAATATCGTTCAACTAATTATATTTTAAAATTATGATTATGATTTAACAAAAATTTAATATAGGAGCATCAATCATGAATAAATTTTTAAAATACTTTTTGATCCTTCTAGCATTGGTTCTCATTGTTGTTCCAATAGTCTTCGCTACGTTACTTTTTAAAACGTCCCAAGATGCATTCGAATCTTCTCAAGACAGCAAAAATGCTAATCGTCAATCCAACTTAAGAGATAATAAAGTCAATCCCGAAGAACAACCTATCTCTATTCTTTTCTTAGGTATCGATGATAACGATGGAAGAAGAAAAAAAGGACAGGATGCTGAACACTCTAGATCAGACGCTATGATTTTAACTACTTTTAATCAATCAAAACATCAAATTAGAATGCTTAGTATTCCACGTGATACTATCAGCTACATTCCTAAAGTTGGCTATTACGATAAGATTACCCATGCACATGCATATGGTGGTCCAATTGCCGCAATGGATTCGGTAGAAGCTACCATGAATGTACCTGTTGATTATTATGTGAGAGTCAATATGAAAGCATTTGTCGAGGCTGTAAATGAGCTTGGTGGCATATACTATGATGTGCCATACGACTTAAATGAACCTAACACAGATGATACTGGTAAGATTAAAATTAAAAAAGGGTACCAAAAATTAAATGGTGATGAGGCTTTAGCAGTTGCTAGAACTAGACATCATGATTCAGACTTAAAACGTGGACAACGTCAAATGGAATTAATTAAGATTTTATTCCAAAAAGCACAGGAAGTTGATTCTATTGATAAACTTGATAACGTGATTCAAATTGTAGGTAAAAATGCAAAGCATAATTTAACTAACTCTGAAATTAAAGCTTTAGCAAAAATGTACTTAACAAATGATGTTGAAATTAAAACTGCGCAATTAAAAGGTAAAGATGATATGTTAAATGGTATTTACTATTATCATCCAAGTGTTGAAAGCATTCAAAAATATGCAAACTTACTTCGTAAAGACTTAGAATTATCACCTATTAATGATAAAAATGATTTCTTAGATCAACGTGTCATTAATCATTATGGTTCATTAATACCATTAACGCCTTTAGATAGTAGTTTATTGAGAAAAGAACAAAATGATACGACAGATAAAGATAAGACATCTAACGAGAACAATGATTCAACTAATAACAGTGATTCCAGCAATCAACAACAACCTGCTACAGATCAAAACTTAAATCAAAATCAAGGTGGCACACAACAAGCGCCACAAGCTTCAAATAACCAAAATGGTGTTGTAAATTAATATTATATGACGATTAACATTTACTATTTATGAAAGGAGCATCATACATGAGTAGAAAAACATACGAAAAGATTGCAAATATAAATGGCATGTTTAATATGTTAGAACAACAAATCATTCATAGCCAAGATATGGCTCATTTTAGAAGTGAATTTTTTTACGTCAATCATGAGCATCGAGAAAACTATGAAGCACTCCTAATTTATTACAAAAATAGTATCGACAATCCTATTGTAGATGGTGCATGTTATATTTTAGCCCTACCTGAAATTTTCAATAGTGTTGATGTTTTCGAATCAGAGTTACCATTTTCATGGGTATATGATGAAAATGGCATTACCGAAACAATGAAATCACTTAGCATTCCATTACAATATTTAGTTGCAGCAGCTTTAGAAGTAACTGATGTGAATATATTTAAGCCTTCAGGATTTACAATGGGAATGAATAATTGGAATATTGCTCAAATGCGAATCTTTTGGCAATATACAGCAATTATTAGAAAAGAAGCACTATAACATTAATAATTAATTAGCTATAAAGATGATTCACAACAATCATCTTTATAGCTTTTTTATGTCTAATTATTTTTGAGGAAAATAACAATCGTTATTCTATGTTATTATTAGTAAATTAAATGTAAATGATTTTGTTAGGATGTGGAGGAATTTTATGTTTTCAAAAGTAAACAATCAAAAGATGTTAGAAGATTGCTTCTATATAAGAAAGAAAGTGTTTGTAGAAGAACAAGGCGTCCCTGAGGAAAGTGAAATTGATGAATATGAATCTGAATCTATTCACCTCATTGGATATGATAATGGACAGCCAGTTGCCACTGCTCGAATACGCCCTATTAATGAAACAACTGTCAAAATAGAACGAGTAGCTGTGATGAAATCACATCGTGGACAAGGAATGGGTAGAATGCTTATGCAAGCTGTAGAATCATTAGCTAAAGATGAAGGTTTTTACGTAGCTACTATGAATGCCCAATGTCATGCTATCCCATTTTATGAAAGTTTAAACTTTAAAATGAGAGGTAATATATTTCTTGAGGAAGGCATCGAGCATATTGAAATGACAAAAAAGTTAACCTCGCTTAATTAAAAAAAGTTGTATCTATTTTAGAAACATTTGTAATAAACCAATTCTTAAATTGACATCAATTCTATTTGATTTGTCACGTCACCATTGAGATTCAAAATTTTTTTCATTTTTTTACAGTGAAAATGTAAATTAAGAGTATATTACAAATTGGTTAAATACGCACAGGTATATAAAACAGGTACTATAATGTTAGTAATAATTAATAAATGTTAGGAGTAATAAATAGAATGGCGAAAAAATTCAATTACAAACTACCATCAATGGTTGCATTAACGCTTGTAGGTTCAGCAGTCACTGCACATCAAGTTCAAGCAGCTGAGACGACACAAGATCAAACTACTAATAAAAACGTTTTAGATAGTAATAAAGTTAAAGCAACTACTGAACAAGCAAAAGCTGAGGTAAAAAATCCAACGCAAAACATTTCTGGCACTCAAGTATATCAAGACCCTGCTATTGTCCAACCAAAAACAGCAAATAACAAAACAGGCAATGCTCAAGTAAGTCAAAAAGTTGATACTGCACAAGTAAATGGTGACACTCGTGCTAATCAATCAGCGACTACAAATAATACGCAGCCTGTTGCAAAGTCAACAAGCACTACAGCACCTAAAACTAACACTAATGTTACAAATGCTGGTTATAGTTTAGTTGATGATGAAGATGATAATTCAGAAAATCAAATTAATCCAGAATTAATTAAATCAGCTGCTAAACCTGCAGCTCTTGAAACGCAATATAAAGCCGCAGCACCTAAAGCTGCAACTACATCAGCACCTAAAGCTAAAACTGAAGCGACACCTAAAGTAACTACTTTTAGCGCTTCAGCACAACCAAGATCAGTTGCTGCAACACCAAAAACGAGTTTGCCAAAATATAAACCACAAGTAAACTCTTCAATTAACGATTACATTCGTAAAAATAACTTAAAAGCACCTAAAATTGAAGAAGATTATACATCTTACTTCCCTAAATACGCATACCGTAACGGCGTAGGTCGTCCTGAAGGTATCGTAGTTCATGATACAGCTAATGATCGTTCGACGATAAATGGTGAAATTAGTTATATGAAAAATAACTATCAAAACGCATTCGTACATGCATTTGTTGATGGGGATCGTATAATCGAAACAGCACCAACGGATTACTTATCTTGGGGTGTCGGTGCAGTCGGTAACCCTAGATTCATCAATGTTGAAATCGTACACACACACGACTATGCTTCATTTGCACGTTCAATGAATAACTATGCTGACTATGCAGCTACACAATTACAATATTATGGTTTAAAACCAGACAGTGCTGAGTATGATGGAAATGGTACAGTATGGACTCACTACGCTGTAAGTAAATATTTAGGTGGTACTGACCATGCCGATCCACATGGATATTTAAGAAGTCATAATTATAGTTATGATCAATTATATGACTTAATTAATGAAAAATATTTAATAAAAATGGGTAAAGTGGCGCCATGGGGTACGCAATCTACAACTACCCCTACTACACCATCAAAACCAACAACACCGTCGAAACCATCAACTGGTAAATTAACAGTTGCTGCAAACAATGGTGTCGCACAAATCAAACCAACAAATAGTGGTTTATATACTACTGTATACGACAAAACTGGTAAAGCAACTAATGAAGTTCAAAAAACATTTGCTGTATCTAAAACAGCTACATTAGGTAATCAAAAATTCTATCTTGTTCAAGATTACAATTCTGGTAATAAATTTGGTTGGGTTAAAGAAGGCGATGTGGTTTACAACACAGCTAAATCACCTGTAAATGTAAATCAATCATATTCAATCAAACCTGGTACGAAACTTTATACAGTACCTTGGGGTACATCTAAACAAGTTGCTGGTAGTGTGTCTGGCTCTGGAAACCAAACATTTAAGGCTTCAAAGCAACAACAAATTGATAAATCAATTTATTTATATGGCTCTGTGAATGGTAAATCTGGTTGGGTAAGTAAAGCATATTTAGTTGATACTGCTAAACCTACGCCTACACCAACACCTAAGCCATCAACACCTACAACAAATAATAAATTAACAGTTTCATCATTAAACGGTGTTGCTCAAATTAATGCTAAAAACAATGGCTTATTCACTACAGTTTATGACAAAACTGGTAAGCCAACGAAAGAAGTTCAAAAAACATTTGCTGTAACAAAAGAAGCAAGTTTAGGTGGAAACAAATTCTACTTAGTTAAAGATTACAATAGTCCAACTTTAATTGGTTGGGTTAAACAAGGTGACGTTATTTATAACAATGCAAAATCACCTGTAAATGTAATGCAAACATATACAGTAAAACCAGGCACTAAATTATATTCAGTACCTTGGGGCACTTATAAACAAGAAGCTGGTGCAGTTTCTGGTACAGGTAACCAAACTTTTAAAGCGACTAAGCAACAACAAATTGATAAATCTATCTATTTATTTGGAACTGTAAATGGTAAATCTGGTTGGGTAAGTAAAGCATATTTAGCTGTACCTGCTGCACCTAAAAAAGCAGTAGCACAACCAAAAACAGCTGTAAAAGCTTATACTGTTACTAAACCACAAACGACTCAAACAGTTAGCAAGATTGCTCAAGTTAAACCAAACAACACTGGTATTCGTGCTTCTGTTTATGAAAAAACAGCGAAAAACGGTGCGAAATATGCAGACCGTACGTTCTATGTAACAAAAGAGCGTGCTCATGGTAATGAAACGTATGTATTATTAAACAATACAAGCCATAACATCCCATTAGGTTGGTTCAATGTAAAAGACTTAAATGTTCAAAACTTAGGCAAAGAAGTTAAAACGACTCAAAAATATACTGTTAATAAATCAAATAACGGCTTATCAATGGTTCCTTGGGGTACTAAAAACCAAGTCATTTTAACAGGCAATAACATTGCTCAAGGTACATTTAATGCAACGAAACAAGTATCTGTAGGCAAAGATGTTTATTTATACGGTACTATTAATAACCGCACTGGTTGGGTAAATGCAAAAGATTTAACTGCACCAACTGCTGTTAAACCAACTACATCAGCTGCCAAAGATTATAACTACACTTATGTAATTAAAAATGGTAATGGTTATTACTATGTAACACCAAATTCTGATACAGCTAAATACTCATTAAAAGCATTTAATGAACAACCATTCGCAGTTGTTAAAGAACAAGTCATTAATGGACAAACTTGGTACTATGGTAAATTATCTAACGGTAAATTAGCATGGATTAAATCAACTGATTTAGCTAAAGAATTAATTAAGTATAATCAAACAGGTATGACATTAAACCAAGTTGCTCAAATACAAGCTGGTTTACAATATAAACCACAAGTACAACGTGTACCAGGTAAGTGGACAGATGCTAACTTTAATGATGTTAAGCATGCAATGGATACGAAGCGTTTAGCTCAAGATCCAGCATTAAAATATCAATTCTTACGCTTAGACCAACCACAAAATATTTCTATTGATAAAATCAATCAATTCTTAAAAGGTAAAGGTGTATTAGAAAACCAAGGTGCTGCATTTAACAAAGCTGCTCAAATGTATGGCATTAATGAAGTTTATCTTATCTCACATGCCCTATTAGAAACAGGTAACGGTACTTCTCAATTAGCGAAAGGTGCAGATGTAGTGAACAACAAAGTTGTAACTAACTCAAACACGAAATACCATAACGTATTTGGTATTGCTGCATATGATAACGATCCTTTACGTGAAGGTATTAAATATGCTAAACAAGCTGGTTGGGACACAGTATCAAAAGCAATCGTTGGTGGTGCTAAATTCATCGGCAACTCATATGTAAAAGCTGGTCAAAATACACTTTACAAAATGAGATGGAATCCTGCACATCCAGGAACACACCAATATGCTACAGATATAGATTGGGCTAACATCAATGCTAAAATCATCAAAGGCTACTATGATAAAATTGGCGAAGTCGGCAAATACTTCGACATCCCACAATATAAATAAGCAACATGAACATAGGATCAAAAGTCATCCCCCACTATCAATCATGGGGGATGACCTTTGATCCCTTTTTTATACATACACAAGCAAAAATAGCGGTGATTGTTTACCATCAATTTTAACAATCACCGCTACTTTTGCTTGTAATTCATGATTCAATTTTTGTTGTGTGCACAACGACACTAAATTATGTGTTTGCTATTGTCGTGTTACAACGATATGCGTCGTTGATTTAACTTATCAAGTAATTGATTTAAATTGTCTAATTCGACTTCCGATAAACATTGACATCTTGCTTCAATCAATTCGCAACGTGCATTATTTATTTGTGAAATTAATGTACGTGCTTGATCAGTCAAAATTAATTCTTTACATCTTAAATCTTCGCTAGATTGTTGACTTGTGATGTACCCTTTCAAAACTAATTTCTTAATCCACCTTGAAACTATAGATTGTTCCCTGCTAATCTTCATCGTCAAATCATACTGTGATAAGCGATCGTAATTAAATAAAATACGGAGAAGTTCTAGCTGTTCAGATGTGATATCCGTGCGTTGTCCAAATCTTCTATTCACTAAGTTTAAGTCATTGTTAGTCAGTGTAATAAGTTTTTCAAGTTGTTTATACATGTTGTTCTACTCCACTACATATTATTTATAATATTATATGCTTTTTTTATAATTTTTACAATACTATTCGACACAATAGACAAATTTGTTGCATAACTAATACAAAATATAATAAATTAGTAAGAGTCTTATGGACATAAAGGAGATAAAATATGACTTCATTAAAAGAGAGAGATTATTTTTTTGACAACGCAAGAGCAATTTTAATATTATTAGTCGTATTTGGACATATGTTACAACCCTACACTAGTGGCGATAAATATTTATCAGCATTATACCTAGTTATTTATAGTTTCCATATGCCAACATTTTTGTTTATATCTGGTTATTTCGCGAAAAATATTGATAAACCATACTATTTAGAAAAAATTTCAAAACGTTTGATAGTACCTTATATGATATTTTTTGCATTCTTTTCAATTTATTATTTCTTAACAGGTAAAAGTGACGAATTACAACTTGATCCTTTTAACCCAGTATTTGCGTTATGGTTTTTGATCACGCTATTTTTCTTTCATGTCATTTTAGTAATAGTTAGAAGATTTAATCCATATAAAGTGCTATCAGTTTCAATTATTATATCTATTGGAGCAGGTTTTTCAGATAACATCGATAGCTACTTAAGCATTTCAAGGACAATCGTATTTTTCCCAATATTTTATCTAGGTTACATTTTCACCAAAAAACATACGGCTATTTTTAAAAATAAAAAACTAATACCAGTATCTATCATTACCTTTATTTTGTTTTTTATCGTTTACGTGATTCATCCTATCAATGCAGATTGGTTATTGGGAAGTTCACCATATACTTCACTTGAAAATGAAGGACAGAGTATATTCAGTCCTTTTAAACGACTTATATTATATGGAATTATATTAATCGCAATGACTGCGTTTCTAAATTTAATGTCAACAAAGAAAAAATTATATACTTATATTGGTAGTCGTACGCTATACGTATATTTATTACATGGTTTAATTATTGGCATTGTTAGAGGATTTGAATGGTACCCATTCGATAATCCTATATCATTAATGACTTATCTTTATTTAATAAGTATATCTGTAATCATCGTATATGTATTATCTACAAACTTTGTTTGTAAATGGACAAATCCAATAATTAATTTACAAAGACCATCACAGTTTAAAGATTCATAATTTTATACTGTCTAAGTACATTAACTGTAACCACTTTATTCATTTTGAAAAGTAGTTACTACAGTGTATTTAGACATTTTTCGTTTTTCAAATAAAGCTTAAGTAATTTACCCTTTTTTGCTTTAAAAGTATGTTATGATATTATTAATTTCTAAATTTTTAGACAATATTTGATTTATATTTGAGGTGTCACAAATGAAACTTTCTTTAAATTCTAATTCTAAATATTTAAGAGCACCAAGTATTCGCCAATTTTCAAATCGTATGAATAATTTGGATGATTGTGTTAATTTAACTATTGGCCAACCAGACTTCCCGATGCCTGATGTTGTGAAAAAGGCATATATTGATGCTATTAACAATGACAAGACATCATACTCTCACAATAAAGGGTTATTAGAAACTCGCGAAGCAATTAGTCAATACTTCAAAAATCGTTATCATTTTTCCTATGATCCTGAAGAAATTATTGTGACAAATGGAGCAAGTGAAGCAATAGACACAACGTTACGTTCTATCATAGAGCCTGGAGATGAAATTATAATACCGGGACCAATTTATGCAGGCTACATACCACTCATCGAAGTACTAGGTGGTAAACCAATTTATATTGATACAACAGCAACACAATTTAAAATTACACCTGATGCATTAGAAAGTCATATTTCTCCAAAGACAAAAGCTGTCTTGTTAAATTATCCGACTAATCCAACTGGCGTAGTTTTAAAAAGAAATGAAGTTTTAAATATCGTAAATGTATTAAAAAAATATCCGATATTTATTATTAGCGATGAGATTTATGCTGAAAATACATTTAGTGGTAAACATGTATCCTTCGCTGAATTTGAAGACATTCGTGATCAATTAATATTAATTGGTGGTTTAAGTAAATCACACTCAGCAACCGGAATAAGAATTGGTTTTCTATTAGGACCTCAATATTTGATTGATAAATTAACATTTATGCACGCCTATAATTGTATTTGTGCCAATGTTCCAGCTCAAATAGCATGTATAACAGCACTTAACGAAGGATTAGAAGCTCCTAAATATATGAACGAAGCTTATGTAGAACGAAGAAATTATTTAGTATCTGAATTAACTAAATTAGGTTTTGAGATTACCGCTCAACCTGAAGGCGCGTTTTATATTTTCCCAAGTATTAAACATATCACCGATGACGATTTCGAATTTTGTGTCGATTTACTTGAATCAACACATTTAGCAATCGTTCCAGGCTCATCCTTTACAGAATTCGGTAAAGGATTTGTAAGGATTTCCTATGCTTATGAAATGGATGTTTTAAAAGAAGGTATGAAGAGACTTGCTAAATATTTAAATACTAAATAAAAATGATATGTTGAACTGGACGTCGTGAACTAAATTCATAGTACGTTCAGTTTTTTATATTCTATAAGTTTTAAATAATACTCTATAGAGACTGTAAATACTACCGAGTTATATTCCTCTCCTTTAAACACCTCACTCAAAATGATTCTATCAAAAGGTTTTAATATGCTAACTTATAATTGTTCTTCGAAACTTAAGCACTCAAATAATATATCACCATTCATATTAATCTACCTTTGGCCAAACAATTATTATTCAAAAGTTAGATAAAGTCCGTATAATTGTGTAAAAGTAAAAAGGCCATATAACAGTCCTTTTACGGTACAATGTTTTTAACGACAAAAACATACCCAGGAGGACTTTTACATGACCCAAGTACATTTTACACTGAA
>NZ_JACYVY010000063.1:0-2129 GCF_017151825.1 Staphylococcus sp. EG-SA-18 | reverse complement strand
GAGCCGTTCTTATGGACCTACATGATGAATGGATTTATTCTTCAAGAAAATACATCAATTTTGATAAGTAGAAATGGTAAAAACATTGTATAGCATTTTACACAGGAGTCTGGACTTGACTATTTTATTTGTTAAATACTCTTTTTTTAGAGTGTCCTCTATTTTTTGCTTTTTACACGTTGCGGTAACTTGAATAATAATTTTATTCGTATTATCTATAAGATCAAATGCTGGTGCATTTTTTTGTTTTTTATTATGATTCTCAAGTGAATACCCATATACAATATTTAACAGGTCTCTAAAAAAATATTCGGAATATATATGATTATTTAAAATATTTATCTTTCCTAGTTCTTCAATCTTAGTATTAAGTCTAATTAGTGTATCAAGAAATTTTTCTTGATTCGTTGATCGTTTCAAGTTTTAAGTCTCCTTTTAAAATGAATATTTCACTTCTTATAACTAATATTTAAACAAAATGATCACATAATAATATTTAATTTACAATATGCCACTACAGTGTCAACATTTTATAAACACTATTCATTTGAACATGGTCTAAAACGAATAGGACATTGTAAATGATTAAATAGTCTGTCTCTAGTTGATGTATATGGTCATTTGTTATGCAGATAATAATTAATCTAATTAATTTTTACGTTTTAGTTACTTGGTTGTGATTGAGGCTTTTTGTATCTAGTTGTAATATTCTCCTTTTTTAGAATCATAATAGGTACTTCTTGAAATTTTTAGAACTTTGCACATTGCTGATACTGAATATTGATACGCATTTTGTTGAAAGACTTCATTTTTTGTCTCAAAATTAGCACTGCTTGCTTTAAATCATCATTTTACATTATCAATCGATGTTTTTCTTTGCGTAATTTTATTAACTCTTTTTCATCACTTGTTAAAATGTCTTGATGATTGAATGACTCAGTATTTTGGTTTTGTTTTATCTAATTTGAGAAAGTTAATGATGTTAGATCATATTCTCGTATAATTTCGTTTCTAAGCTTACCATTTTCATAAAGTTTAATTATTTTAATTTAAATTATTTACTAAAAGCTCTTCAGTCTCTTGTCATAATAAAATCGCCTACCCTCTTAGTTTAACAATGTCTATTCTCATAGAATTTGTCCAACTAAATGTAGACGATTCACTAAACTTCTAAAAAAATAAACCCCAAATTATAATAGTCTCAATATTAATATATTACAATTTATTCATAGGATTTTTATCATTTCAATTAATAGGTTGTTATCAGGGTTAAATAAACATTTTTTGTAATAGTTCTTTTTTACGTTCTTTTAATAACTCAATTCTATTCATTTGATTATTCATTTTATTGTCTATAGATTTTAACAATGCACTTACTTTATCTTGTTCAGTGAGACAAGGTATTTTAAGATTTATATTGCATAAGTTCGCATGAGTTAATTTAGCTGGTGCATTACCTGTGACAAATGCTCGTAGTTCTTTAAAATTTAAATAATAATTCATAAAAAACAAATTATGATCATTACTTTTAACTACATGCGCATGATTATTTACCCAGTATTGCCCATTAGCAATAAAGCTACTCGTCTCAAACTGCCCCCATTTTGCACCATCTTCTCCTATTAGTAATCGTTCTTCATTATTGAATAAATAATCTTTTACGTAATCAATAATTCCAGTTGCACCATAGTAAGGGTATAACCCCTTTTCTCTTAATGAAGAAGTAATTGGTTTTCTTCTATTATTTTCAAAGATAAAGATGTCTTTTATGAATTTGTTTTCCCACTCTGGATATTCTTCACCATTCTCATCTTTGAATCGCAATTCTTGTGTGAAGATTTTCTGCATATAGCCTTTTTTCTGTTGTTGAAGCAATTCAAGTTTTTGTTCTTCTAATTCAATTTGTCGGTCGAGTTTGCTGAAGAACTTGCCTATTTTTTGCTGTTCTTCAAATATAGTTGGGGTGAAGATTTTTAAATTAGCAATTTCTTTGAAGTTTAGACCTTCTCGACTACCTCCACTTTGTGCAAGGAAAATTTTCCTTTTACCTTTTCTTGATAATAGATACTGTCCAAAAAAATTATAATAATACTCTTTTTTCAATCTAATAATACATACATGTTGATTTA
>NZ_JACYVY010000062.1:0-2343 GCF_017151825.1 Staphylococcus sp. EG-SA-18 | reverse complement strand
AATCTAGACACTTATTTATTTTATTTTCTTTATTTAAAAATAATAATAAAAAGGAGTATCATTAATGGGATTACTTGATATTGCAAGTATTCGTTCTATAGAAAGAGGCTTTAATTATTATCAAAGTGAATGCGTCATTAACTTAAAATCATTTTCAGAAACGCAGCATGAGGCTGAAGTAAAGGGCAGTGGCAACAAAGTATATCGTTGTTATATTGATATGGAACATCCTAGAAAATCCAAATGTAATTGTCCTCATGCTGATGGAAGACGAGTGATATGTAAACATATGATTGCATTACTCTTTACAGCTAGTCCAGAAGCAGCAAATAAACATATAATGATGTTAAACGAAGTTGAAGAAGACTATCAATTACGCAGAAATATGTGGATTGATAGTCTTAAAGAAATGATTAATGATATGAGTGAAGAAGAACTCCGCGATGCATATTTAAACATGTTAATTGAACATGGAGAAATGGCAGAATTATTTGGATTAGATGAAGAGGAAGAAATGTTCGAGGACGAATTTTATTAAAATAGCCCCTATCGATTGATAATGATTATCATTTGATAGGGGTGTTTTTTATTTATATGATTTTAAGACTTTGCAAATAGCTTGTGCATTATTATTGATGTGTTTGATTTTATCAAGTTTCAATATTGCGTGTGTGTATGCTTCTGATGGTCCTATAATATAGCCACTACTAGCATGTTGTAACATGACAATATCATTGTGGTCATTACCAAATGCTATATATTTAACATCTGCATCAAATATATATTGTAATGCAGTATATTTATTAATATTTTGCGCTGTTATATCAATGTTATACTCATTTGAATGGTGAATCATTTCCAATTCTTGATGGTATTTATTTAGCTCGTCTAATATAGTTGTAATTTGTGCCGGGTCTATATTTAATAAAATAACTTTGATTGGCGTGTCGATATTTGCAACATCAATACAACTGGCCAGCTTATGTGGATCTAAACGCTCAAAAATCGCGTTCTCAGCGTCAAGTTGTGCAGCATAATTCCAATCATCATCAATAATATAATCTAACTCATACTTTTGAATTATTTTTAAGATATGGTGATATGTATCTGTATGAATTGGTTTGATAACAGAAATCTTTGATTGCTGTGAAATCATAGCACCATTTGCGCCAATTAATGTGTGCTGATGCAAATATAAGTTCATGACCATCATGTTGTAATTGTAACAATGTATCAATAATAGTCTGGTCAATTAATCGGCCGTCAAAACAAAGCGTACCATCAATATCAAAGACAAATCTCATCAAATCACTCCAAACAATATAATACCATGATTATAGCATAAGTAAGTTATGTGACGATATTAGATAATGATTATGATGTAGGGTACCTTTTGCGTTACACACACATAACTTCCTATAATATATATTATGTAAACTAGAGTGTGAAATTCCATAAGGGGACTTATATAACTTCGAGTTTGTATAAGTCGTTTTGATTATTAGTAAAGTATGTTTGTAGTTACTATTAACTTTTTATTTAACACATGCTATTTTATCAATACCTCTATTATTAGGATTAGTACATAAATAAACTAAAATTAACGCGACAAAATTTAGAAAATCTATAAAAATAAATAAGATTTGTGCAGATTGAGTTTGATATATGACCAAAAGTATTGAAAGTAAAAAAGTAGGATTAATATTAATTTTAAACAAGATATAATTAATGGTAAACATCTGACAACTGGTTTTCGTTCTTTTAATAAAGAACACGAAAAGAATAACCACATTATTATAGAAAAGTTACACACTAGATATGTACTAAAAGAAATACCACCTTCTTGTATGACATATCTAAATAAGTTCACAGCAAATTCATGATTATTATGAATATTTGACTCACTAATTAAACTAATTGTAAATTCTGCAGTGAATCCTTGAATAATCAACGAAATTCCATTAACTAAAAAGTATAATAATAGGAATAACGTACTTATAATATTATTATAGTTATTATCTTTTTTGATGTCATTGAATCTAAAAAAGAAATTGAATGGAATTAACACACAGGCAATGTATGCTATTCCTTTTGATATATGATCCAAACCGTAATATCCCTTTAAATGTGTATAATATTTTAATGCTTCATATGTAGTTAAATTATTTTTCGAAGGTGGAAATAATAATTTCTGGAAAATAAAACTCATAAAAATCCAAAATAACATAATGAGCATCAGAATAATAAAAGTGTTTTTGGCATGTTTTTCAATTCGATTCATTTTTTAACTACCTCACTTACTTGCATTTCATACTCAGATAACCATTATTTTATATTATATAT
>NZ_JACYVY010000061.1:0-2762 GCF_017151825.1 Staphylococcus sp. EG-SA-18 | reverse complement strand
TAATTGGAGCCGTTCTTATGGACCTACATGATGAATGGATTTATTCTTCAAGAAAATACATCAATTTTGATAAGTAGAAATGGTAAAAACATTGTATAGCATTTTACACAGGAGTCTGGACTTGACTTAAAAGCATAAGTAACACAGCAAAAATTGATGAATATATAATTATTGAAAAAGCATTACTTTGCATTGGAACTAAATAATTTAAAGTACAAAATAATAATAATGCTAAAATTCCAACTTTAAGTGAATATTTTAATCTATCCATAAAATCACCCTTACTGATATCCCCATTTTTCTCCTGTCAGAACGTATTCCCCGGCTGCATTCTTTTTAGTTTTTAATTTTATATATACTCCCTTACTAGTATCAATATTCGATGCAGCTATAGATCCAAGGAAACCACCAACACCTGCGCCAACTAAACCACCTGTTAGTGCAGAAATAACGCTAATAGCCCCCGCACCTAAAGCAGCTATTGTTTTTGTATATGCAGAAGAAAGATATAATGTTGCAGTATCTTTACCTGTTTCTACATATTGAGTTTTACCCGCTCTTAATTGGTCTTCAGCTTTATATTTTTTTATTTCTTCTTTTGTAAATATATCTTCCAGTTTATAACCTTTTTTCTCAAGTTCATCAAATAAATTTTGGTTACTCAAATATATTACCTTTGCTTGAGAATGGTCTAACTTATCTTCAGCATGAGCTACATCTGAATTATAAGATAATGAAATTGGACTAACAAATAATACACCAGCAGCTAATAATAAAGATTTTTAATTCGTTTTTCATTAGTTTCTTTTAGATGATTTTTGTATTTAGATTTCGTATAAACAGAAACTAGATTTTTTCATGATCGACCTATCTTTTGTCCAGATACAGTGAGACCCTTGTCATTTAAATGATTTTTAATTCGTCTTGTACCAAAGACTTTTCTATTAGAATTAAAAATATTTATGACGGCATGTTCTATGTTTGAATCATCTTTAGTGATTTTATTATCTTTTCTTTTTATAGAATCATAATAGGTACTTCTTAGTATTATCAGGACTTTACACATTGCTGATACTGAATATTGATGTGCATTCTTTTGAATGACTTCTATTTTTGCCCCATAATCAGCGCTACTTGCTTTAAAATATCGTTCTCCATTTTTAAATGTTGAACTTCTTTGCGTAATTTAATCAGCTCTTTTTCTTCATCCGATAAGTTATCTTGGTGATTGAATGTACCCGTGTTTTGATGTTGCTTTATCCATTTTCCTACATTTTATAACCGCCATTTACAAACGTCGAAGGTGTGAAATCATACTCGCGTATAATTTCATTCCTAGGCTTACCATTTTTATATAATCTAACCATTTGTAACTTAAACTCTGAACTAAATGATCTTCTTTCTCTTGTCATAATAAAATCGCCTACTTTCTTAAATTAACAATATCTATTCTCATAGAATTTGTCCAATTAAGTGTAGACGATTCAATCTATCAGCTAGAATCATATAACTTATCAGAAGCAAGTGACTGTGCTTGTATATTTGCCGATGATATAATAGTAGAGTCGCCTATCTCTCAGGCGTCAATTTAGACGCAGAGAGGAGGTGTATAAGGTGATGCTTATTTTCGTTCACATCATAGCACCAGTCATCAGTGGCTGTGCCATTGCGTTTTTTTCTTATTGGCTAAGTAGACGCAATACAAAATAGGTGACATATAGCCGCACCAATAAAAATCCCCTCACTACCGCAAATAGTGAGGGGATTGGTGTATAAGTAAATACTTATTTTCGTTGTCTTAATTATACTGCTAATTTTTCTTTTTGTAAAATATGCAAGGTTTTAAAGAGAAACATCAAGAACTAAAAAAGGCTCTATGTCAAATTGGACTGATGCGTTCAATATCCGAAGTTAAGCAACTAAACATTGCTTAACTTCCTTTTTACTTTTTGGAGCGTAAAGTTTTGAACATAATAATATTCGATTGCGCAAATGATTGTAACTTCCATAACCAAAAGATGTACGTTTAATTAATTTTATTTTGTTATTTATACCTTCTAAAGGACCATTTGATAAATTGTAATAATCAATGGTTACACTATTAAAAGTGTCACAAATTCTTATGAATCTGGCATAAACTTTGAATTAACTAAATAAGTAAGAAAACCTCGGCACTTTATCATTTTAATAGTGTCGAGATTTTTATAGATACTACAAATATTTATAACATAGTTAAACTCATCTAATGACTTATATTTTTGTTTCATCACAATATGAACAATTATTTATTGGACGTATTTTGCTCTTTTTTTATTTCAGAAACTGACTTAGGATTTTTATTAAATTTTCTACCCAATTCATCTGTATAAGAAATATCGGTATCAAATTGAAAATCATCAACAGATCTTATACCAGCTGTAAATGATAACTTTTTATCATTATTTATATAACCACTAATAGAATAACCATCCATTGGGTTTTCTTTAAAATTAGCGAAGCTTATATTTTTATAACCTTTCACATTGTACTTCATATAAATCGTTATTCTTTCTTTTTGTTCATCATATTATTTCTTTTCGTCATATTTCATCTTCAAAAAGATTCCGCCTAGAATCAATATTAAAATTATAATTACAATCATAAGATATTTTTTATTCAAAAAATCAATCTCCTTTTCATTGTACTTATTGACGAACATTTTGAATAAATTAAGCATATTGAGTTTTACGATGATTGTATAAACGTTACAACCCATATGATTG
>NZ_JACYVY010000060.1:0-3099 GCF_017151825.1 Staphylococcus sp. EG-SA-18 | reverse complement strand
TTCTTAATGTTACTAAATTTAAATATTGCTAATATGATTAAAGGTAAGCAGCACTTTAAAACAATTCGTTTTATTAATACAGTTTGTAAAAGTATTCTCTTAGTACTAATAGCTAATGTAATGATAGAAAATACTAGTGTTATTAAAGATTTGAATAAAATAAAAGAAACTGAGAAATATTGGAATGTATTAGATGATTATTACACGATTGAATTTGCACCTTATCACGAAACAAAACAAAGTTTGATTGATAATATGGTGCGATCAGAACAATTAGTAAAGGCTAGTGAAGCAGAAAATAATGCGATTTTATTCAAACCAAAGGGTGACTCCGTTGACAATGACAACTTTTCACCTGATGAGGGGAATGTAATATTAGTAAATAATCAGTTTTGGTCGATTTATCACAAGCAGTTTCAACCTGATATTCCAATAAAAAATCAAAAAAATAATGTCGAAGTAATTATTCCACAAAAGTTTCATGCAATGCGTAATGAAATCAATCAAGCATATCATTCATGGTTTGAATTTGTACAAAATAAAAATAATAAAGAGAGTAAGTTATCTATACAGTTTATCAACAAAAATGATTATCGAATTTTTACATTTGATGCACGAGATAGTCGCCATTTGTCATTTATAGAGGCGCCAATCATTGTGAATGTTCAGGCATCAGATTTATCGAATGATTTTTATTATGCCATGATCAGTCAAGGCGGGTATTTATTCAAAAATTATGACGCGCTAGTAAAAAATATTGAAAAGTATCATCTTGATGGGGAAATCAGTGGAATAACCAATTATAAAGATAGCGTGATGGAAATGTATCATGAAAACAATTTGAAATTAACAGTACTCAACTTTTCACAAATCATTATCGCAATCATTTTAATAATTATTATTTTATTTGATGTGAAATATTATTTTGAACAACATCGAAAATTACTCGTAATCAAAAAGCTATTTGGTTATTCAACATTAAGAGCCAATTACCAATACTTATTAATAAATAATATAGTTGTTGTTTTTATTGGAATATTGACGAATGTAATTTTACATTCTCAGTATATAATGATGATATTTGCAACGATTATTGTTGTTCAAATATTATTGCAGATTTGCAGCCTATACTATCATGGCCGACGTTTTAATGAAGTTATCAAGGAGTTTTAACTATGAAATATATCATTGCAATATTATTAGGATTAATCGTATCCATTACTATTGCTTTTACAATCATACATCATCCTATACTTGATCGTTTTAATCCTTTCTTAAAAACGGAGTATAGTTATGCCAAAGTGCCAAAAGGTACGCAACAATATGTTAATATTACGGCTTATAGTGAAAGAGGGGAAAAGCTTGATTATAAATTAACATTTAATGGATTTTCACCTAGTAGAACGTATGTCGAAATAAAGCATAAAGGGCAATATGTCATATCGATCACATATGTTGAAAAAGAGGATACACCAAAAGAGGTAAGACAAGAATGATAGAATTAAAAGATTTAACCATACAAAAAGGTAATACACATATTTTGAAGAAACTTAATTTGAAATTTCAATGTGGAAAATCATATGCACTTATTGGTAAAAGTGGATGCGGTAAATCTACATTATTAAATACTATTGCTGGACTTGAAAAAACGGGGAAACAATATGTCTATTTTAATGGTCAATTAGAACAATTTAAATCTAATTTTTACAGAGATAAATTAGGATATTTATTTCAAAATTATGGATTAATCGATAATTTGACAGTAAATGAAAATTTAGATATTGGATTAGCATATAAAAAAATAAGTAAGAAAGAAAAAGAACAATTAAAGATACGTTATATAGAACAGTTTGGTCTGTCAAACAGTTTAAAAAGAAAAGTTCATACGCTAAGTGGAGGTGAACAACAACGTGTCGCTTTAATTAGAATGATGTTAAAAGATCCGATTGTTATGTTAGCTGATGAACCAACGGGTGCGTTAGATCCTAAAACAGGACAGATGATTATTCAATCATTATTTGATTTGGTCGATGAAAATAAAGTGCTGATTTTAGCAACACATGATATGGCTATTGCAAATCAATGTGACGAAATAATAGATTTAGAACAGTATAGAAAAGTAGCATCTATGTGATATCCAAAAGATAAAATTAAAAGCCAATCAATGGGAAATGTTGACTTCAACACTCCGTTTGATTGGCTTTTATAATGTGTTACTAAGTTATGAAAGTAACAACGGCAAACTGAAAAAAAGCAATATAATAATATTTAATACGATTAGTAATAAATGTAATTGATTTTTCGTTTTAATATAGCAAAAAACAATGACTAAAGATAACAACAATATCATGATTGCACCTGGGAAGAACCATAATGCTGAAGCTGTGTACCAAATCATTGGTAACGCCATAATAATAAAAGATATAAGACAAGAAAGGATACCAATAATATTATAAGTTCTAGTCAAAATTACACCTCCAATTTTCATTTTAAAATGACATGCGTAAAACAATCATTTTAAATACATCATACAATAAAATTAAATTGTGCGGTAGAAGAATTTGAAATTAAATTGAATTGGCTTATCTTTCGTAAACATAATTATGACGTAACAATCCTTATAAGTGGAACGAGTGTAGTTATACCATCTGTATAGAGAGTCGTATCAATCATAAAATTTAATCTATGTTGTTATTGATTTTCATACTACAAATACCGTTTTAACATTGTGTAAAATATTATTTTACTTAAATAAACGAAATAAAATATTTTAATTATTGTATATATAGTTGCTCTAAATGGTTGCGGAGTATAAAATATATTTTGTTAAATATTTTATTAAGAGGTGCGCTATGGAAAAGGGGATTTTCAATTACGATAATGCGAATGTATTAAAATTAGATACTAATCAGTTAAATGAAAACATAAAAGTCATTGACGATATATTTAAAAATTATGAGCAGATAGATCCAACTATAGAAATCGAAAATGGAAATACAAAATTAAAATTAAATGGATATTTTATTGCGTCAATTATAAGCCCATTAAATTTAAATAAACTTAATAATTTATATGTTGAAGAAGAATTTTATCATACAT
>NZ_JACYVY010000059.1:0-4368 GCF_017151825.1 Staphylococcus sp. EG-SA-18 | reverse complement strand
TTACTATCCTTAGGAATATTATCTTTACCGATTACGTATAATGATTTTGACATTTTAACTAAAATGAAATTCAAAATCTTACTAATCACTGAATACATTGTGCCACCTACTTAACTTATTTGTTTATAACAACTAGATTTTATCACTATATTTTTACTAGAACAAGATAGTCTGAAAATACATCTAAAGTTGTATAGTGTATTACTAGCAATAATTATAAAAAAAAGACATAATTAAAGCATATATAAATCATATAATGGAGGTTAAGTATGTCAGATTTTAATCATACAGATCATTCTACAACAAACCATAGCCAAACACCTAGATACAGAAGACCTAAATTTCCATGGTTTAAAACAGTCATCGTTGCATTGATTGCTGGAATTATTGGTGCACTTCTAGTACTTGGTATAGGCAAAGTATTAAATAGTACAATTTTAAATAAAGATGGTTCAACTGTTCAGACAACAAATAATAAAGGTGGCAATCAATTAGACGGTCAAAGCAAGAAATTCGGTACCGTTCATGAAATGATAAAATCTGTCTCCCCTACAATTGTTGGAGTTATTAACATGCAAAAAGCATCAAGTGTAGACGACTTATTAAAAGGCAAATCATCTAAACCATCTGAAGCTGGAGTAGGTTCAGGTGTTATCTATCAAATAAACAACAATTCAGCTTATATCGTTACAAACAATCATGTTATTGATGGCGCAAATGAAATTAGAGTCCAATTACATAATAAAAAACAAGTTAAAGCGAAATTAGTTGGTAAAGATGCAGTAACTGATATTGCTGTACTTAAAATTGAAAATACAAAAGGTATTAAAGCGATTCAATTCGCCAACTCTTCAAAAGTACAAACTGGCGATAGCGTATTCGCAATGGGTAACCCATTAGGATTACAATTTGCTAACTCTGTAACATCTGGTATCATTTCAGCAAGCGAACGTACTATTGACGCTGAGACAACTGGTGGCAATACAAAAGTCAGCGTTCTTCAAACAGATGCTGCTATTAACCCAGGTAACTCAGGTGGCGCATTAGTAGATATTAATGGTAATTTAGTTGGTATTAACTCAATGAAAATTGCTGCGACACAAGTTGAAGGTATCGGGTTTGCTATTCCAAGTAATGAAGTTAAAGTAACAATTGAACAACTTGTAAAACATGGTAAAATTGACCGCCCTTCGATTGGTATTGGTTTAATTAATTTGAAAGATATTCCTGAAGAAGAGCGCGAGCAACTTCATACTGATAGAGAAGACGGTATTTATGTCGCCAAAGCTGATAGTGATATTGATCTTAAAAAAGGTGATATTATTACAGAAATTGATGGCAAGAAAATTAAAGATGATGTTGATTTAAGAAGCTATTTATATGAAAATAAAAAACCTGGTGAATCAGTCACTGTTACCGTTATCCGTGATGGTAAAACAAAAGAAGTTAAAGTGAAATTAAAACAACAAAAAGAACAACCAAAACGTCAAAGCCGATCAGAACGTCAATCACCTGGCCAAGGCGATAGAGATTTCTTTAGATAATTTACAGACAGAAAAGTACATTAAGAGCCTACTCATTACATTCTTAGGAATGAATATGAGTAGGCTCTAATTTATTTAGCTATGCAATTATATTTATTGATAGTTAACCATGAAGTATTTTTTCTTACCGCGACGAATAATCGTAAATTCGCCATCAATTTTATCTTCTGGTGCTAAAGCATAATTAACATCTTGTTGTCTCTCACCATTAATATAAATCGCACCATTGTTAACATCTTCACGTGCTTGTCGTTTAGAAGGAGAAATGCCTGTTTCAATAAGGACTTCAACGATATTTGTTGTGTCATTTGATAATGTCACTTGAGGCACATCTTTAAATCCATCTTTTAATTCTTTCGCTGATAATGATTTTAAATCACCACTAAATAATGCTTGTGAAATACGGATTGCATCATTTAATGCATCTTCACCATGAATAAATTTAGTTACTTCTTCAGCTAATGTTTTTTGAGCTTCACGTAAATGCGGTGCTTCATTTTTAGATTGTTCTAAGCGATCAATTTCTTCTTTTCCTAAGAAAGTAAAGTATTTTAAGAATTTAATTACATCTTCGTCTGATTGATTAATCCAGAATTGATAAAATTCATAAGGACTTGTTTTTTCAGCATCTAACCAAACAGCACCTGACTCAGACTTACCAAATTTCTTACCATCTGATTTAGTTACAAGCGGAATAGTTAAACCGTATGCGTCTGTTTGACCATACATACGACGCATTAATTCAATACCACTTGTGATATTACCCCATTGATCTGATCCACCTACTTGAATCTTACAATTCAATTCTCTATTCAAATGACCGAAATCAATAGCTTGTAAAATCGTGTATGTGAATTCTGTATATGAAATACCATGTTCTAAACGACTTTGGATTGAATCTTTACCTAACATGTAATTAACGCCGACGTGTTTACCATAGTCACGTAAAAAGCTAATTAATGAGATTTGTCCTAACCAGTCTCTATTATTAACAAGCACTGCACCATGGTCTGTTCCAAATTCAAAAATATTGTGCATTTGCTTACTAATACCTTCGATATTTTTATCTACTTGTTCTTCTGTTTGTAGCACACGTTCTTCTGATTTACCTGATGGATCACCAATCATACCTGTACCACCGCCAATTAAAACGATAGGACGATGTCCATGTTCTTGAAAACGTCTTAATGTTAAGAATGGTAGTAAGTGACCAATATGTAAACTATCTGCCGTTGGATCGGCACCGCAGTATAACGTCACTTGTTCTTTATTTAATAAATCTTCAATACCTTGTTCATCAGTTTGTTGATAAATAAGACCTCTCCATTTTAAATCTTCAATTAATACATTCGTCATTATTATTTCCTCCTATTTATAATTATTTATTGAATACTTGTTAAAATACTTTAAAGTTTTTTGAACGTAAAAAAAACCCTTACAACAAATATGTAAGGGCGCGATTGCACGTTACCACCAAACTTAAACATAATCATAAGATAATGTTCACTCTATTAATGATACGTTCATTAATAAACGTAGGACATGTTAGTTATAAAGGTGTATTCATATTATTAAAAACACTAGTTCACAGCGACCACTAGCTCTCTGATGATTTCAAATAATATTACTTGTCCTTTTATCCTATTCTTTATGCATTTTCCCTAATTATAATTAACGTTAAAATAAAAGTCAAATTGCTTAAATATGGTATACTATACGTAATTTAGGAGGTTAAAGATGACGAATCAAGACAACAATCATCAATTGAATCATCGTATATATCATTTTGAAAAGATATATAAAGCTATCAAACATGTCATTGTTTTTATATTTATGATTTTCATTGCCATCGTTGCTATCGCTGTGATTGCGATGTCTTTATATTTTCATCATTTAACTAAAACGTCCGACTCATTATCAGATGATGCTTTAATAAAAAAAGTTCGACAAATACCTGGCGATGAATTATTAGATCATAATAACAAAAATTTATTATATGAGTATAACCATTCTCAAAACTCACTCATTATAGGCCCTAAAACATCAAGTCCAAATGTCATTAAAGCATTAACGTCATCTGAAGACACTTTATTTTATAAACATGATGGCATCTTACCAAAGGCGATTTTAAGAGCAATGATACAAGATATTTTTAATACTGATCAAAGTTCAGGTGGTAGCACAATTACACAACAACTTGTTAAAAATCAAGTTCTTACCAACGAAAAAACATATAGTAGAAAAGCAAATGAACTTCGCCTAGCAATTAGATTAGAACACCTACTCTCAAAAGATGAAATTATATATACATATTTAAATATAGTTCCCTTCGGTAGAGATTATAATGGCGCTAATATTTCCGGAATTGCATCCGCTTCATATAGTTTGTTTGGTATTCCACCAAAAGATTTATCAATTGCACAATCTGCATACCTTATCGGTTTGTTGCAAAGCCCTTATGGCTATACACCCTACGAAAAAGATGGAACATTAAAATCGGATAAAGATTTGAAATATAGTATCCAAAGACAACATTATGTATTAAAGCGTATGTTAATCGAAGATCAAATCACTGAAAAAGAATACAACGACGCATTAAAATATGATATTAAATCACATTTGTTAAATCGAAAAAAGCGTTAATTGATGCTCACTTTTTAAAGTAACCACAACAATGAATCCAAATATTAAAAACAGCGATAAAGTCCGTATAATTGTGTAAAAGTAAAAAGGCCATATAACAGTCCTTTTACGGTACAATGTTTTTAACGACAAAAACATACCCAGGAGGACTTTTACATGACCCAAGTACATTTTACACTGA
>NZ_JACYVY010000058.1:0-4535 GCF_017151825.1 Staphylococcus sp. EG-SA-18 | reverse complement strand
TTATGCTTTTTCTTCCAAATTTGATACAAAATTGGGGCATATTCTTGAACCCAACGGTAGACCGTTGAATGATGAACGTTTACACCACGTTCCCTTAATATTTCAGATATATCACGATAACTCAATGTATATCTTAGATAGTAGCCAACGGCTACAGTGATAATATCCTTGTTAAATTGTTTATATCTGAAATAGTTCATACAGAAGACTCCTTTTTGTTAAAATTATACTATAAATTCAACTTTGCAACAGAACCGTATATTTTATATAGAGCATTCTCACTAAAAAAATTACACATATCGTGAGCAATGAACTGATTATACTTAACATTAAAAAAGATGATAACACCTTCTACACCTCCATATCACAAAAATTATAACATTATTTTGACATAAATACTACATTTGTAATATATTACAAATGTAGTCTTATATAAGGAGGATATTGATGAAAAAGATAAAAATTGTTCCACTTATTTTAATAGTTGTAGTTGTCGGGTTTGGTATATATTTTTATGCTTCAAAAGATAAAGAAATTAATAATACTATTGATGCAATTGAAGATAAAAATTTCAAACAAGTTTATAAAGATAGCAGTTATATTTCTAAAAGCGATAATGGTGAAGTAGAAATGACTGAACGTCCGATAAAAATATATAATAGTTTAGGCGTTAAAGATATAAACATTCAGGATCGTAAAATAAAAAAAGTATCTAAAAATAAAAAACGAGTAGATGCTCAATATAAAATTAAAACAAACTACGGTAACATTGATCGCAACGTTCAATTTAATTTTGTTAAAGAAGATGGTATGTGGAAGTTAGATTGGGATCATAGCGTCATTATTCCAGGAATGCAGAAAGACCAAAGCATACATATTGAAAATTTAAAATCAGAACGTGGTAAAATTTTAGACCGAAACAATGTGGAATTGGCCAATACAGGAACAGCATATGAGATAGGCATCGTTCCAAAGAATGTATCTAAAAAAGATTATAAAGCAATCGCTAAAGAACTAAGTATTTCTGAAGACTATATCAAACAACAAATGGATCAAAATTGGGTACAAGATGATACCTTCGTTCCACTTAAAACCGTTAAAAAAATGGATGAATATTTAAGAGATTTCGCAAAAAAATTTCATCTTACAACTAATGAAACAGAAAGTCGTAACTATCCTCTAGGAAAAGCGACTTCACATCTATTAGGTTATGTTGGTCCCATTAACTCTGAAGAATTAAAACAAAAAGAATATAAAGGCTATAAAGATGATGCAGTTATTGGTAAAAAGGGACTCGAAAAACTTTACGATAAAAAGCTCCAACATGAAGATGGCTATCGTGTCACAATCGTTGACGATAATAGCAATACAATCGCACATACATTAATAGAGAAAAAGAAAAAAGATGGCAAAGATATTCAACTAACTATTGATGCTAAAGTTCAAAAGAGTATTTATAACAACATGAAAAATGATTATGGCTCAGGTACTGCTATCCACCCTCAAACAGGTGAATTATTAGCACTTGTAAGCACACCTTCATATGACGTCTATCCATTTATGTATGGCATGAGTAACGAAGAATATAATAAATTAACCGAAGATAAAAAAGAACCTCTGCTCAACAAGTTCCAGATTACAACTTCACCAGGTTCAACTCAAAAAATATTAACAGCAATGATTGGGTTAAATAACAAAACATTAGACGATAAAACAAGTTATAAAATCGATGGTAAAGGTTGGCAAAAAGATAAATCTTGGGGTGGTTACAACGTTACAAGATATGAAGTGGTAAATGGTAATATCGACTTAAAACAAGCAATAGAATCATCAGATAACATTTTCTTTGCTAGAGTAGCACTCGAATTAGGCAGTAAGAAATTTGAAAAAGGCATGAAAAAACTAGGTGTTGGTGAAGATATACCAAGTGATTATCCATTTTATAATGCTCAAATTTCAAACAAAAATTTAGATAATGAAATATTATTAGCTGATTCAGGTTACGGACAAGGTGAAATACTGATTAACCCAGTACAGATCCTTTCAATCTATAGCGCATTAGAAAATAATGGCAATATTAACGCACCTCACTTATTAAAAGACACGAAAAACAAAGTTTGGAAGAAAAATATTATTTCCAAAGAAAATATCAATCTATTAACTGATGGTATGCAACAAGTCGTAAATAAAACACATAAAGAAGATATTTATAGATCTTATGCAAACTTAATTGGCAAATCCGGTACTGCAGAACTCAAAATGAAACAAGGAGAAACTGGCAGACAAATTGGGTGGTTTATATCATATGATAAAGATAATCCAAACATGATGATGGCTATTAATGTTAAAGATGTACAAGATAAAGGAATGGCTAGCTACAATGCCAAAATCTCAGGTAAAGTGTATGATGAGCTATATGAGAACGGTAATAAAAAATACGATATAGATGAATAACAAAACAGTGAAGCAATCCGTAACGATGGTTGCTTCACTGTTTTATTATGAATTATTAATAAGTGCTGTTACTTCTCCCTTAAATACAATTTCTTCATTTTCATTGTATGTTGAAAGTGACACTGTAACGAGTCCATTTTCTTTTTTTATGGATTTCTTATTTGTAATTTCAGCGATAACGTACAATGTATTACCTGGGTATACAGGTTTAATAAATTTAACGTTATTCATTTGTGTTCCTGCTACAACTTCTTCTCCGTATTTACCTTCTTCTACCCATAATTTAAATGATATTGAAAGTGTATGCATGCCAGATGCAATGATACCTTTAAATCTACTTTGTTCTGCTTTTTCTTTATCTATATGCATATATTGAGGATCAAAAGTTGTTGCAAATTGGATAATTTCTTCTTCTGTAATATGAAGGCTTTTTGTTTTGAATGTTTCTCCTACTATAAAATCATCGTATTTCATATATGTCTCTCTTTCTTATTCAAATTAATTTTTTAGTATGTAACATGTTAAAGGTAAGTCTACCGTCACTGAAACGTAAGACTCACCTCTAACTTTCTATTGAGACAAATGCACCATTTTATCTGCATTGTCTGTAAAGATACCATCAACTCCCCAATTAGCAAGTTGGTTTGCACGTGCTGGTTTGTTTACAGTCCATACGTTCAATTCATAACCCGCTTCTTTTACCATTTTTACTTTTGCTTTAGTAAGTTTGGCATCTTCAGTGTTTACTATTTTAGCATTACAGTAATCTAAAAGTGTTCTCCAGTCTTCACGAAACGAAGTTGTATGGAATATAACTGCTCTGTTATATTGTGGCATGATTTCTTCTGCAAGTTTAACAAGCACAACATTAAAGCTTGAAATGAGCACTTCTTGATTCTGATTTAAGTTTGTTAATTGTTCTTCCACTTGCTTAACCATACTTTTAGAAAGTGCTAGTCCATTCGGTCCAGTAATACCTTTTAATTCTACATTTAAATTCATATTATATTCATTTGCTATTTTTACTACATCATCGAAAGTTGGCAAATGTTCATCTTTGAATTTTTCACCAAACCAAGATCCTGCAGAAGCATCTTTAATTTCATCATAATTCAATTCAGTTATTTCCCCGGACATATTTGTAGTCCGTTCTAAATAATCATCATGAATGATAATCAGTTGTTCATCTTTTGTAATTGCAACATCTAACTCCAACCAGTTTATACCTTCTACTTCTGAAGCAGCTTTAAATGATGCAATTGTATTTTCCGGAGCTTTACTAGGTAATCCTCTATGTCCATATACAGTTAGCATATTACCTCTCCTTGCATTTTTATTTTTTTAATTAACGTAACTGTATTATCACATTAATCGCACTTTTATTTCCATTAAAAAGAGATGAATATCATAAATAAAGAAGTCGATAGATTCGTATTGATTATGGAGTTAATCTACGTCTCATCTCATTTTTAAAAAATCATTTATGTCCCAAGCTCCATTTTGTAATCAAGTCTAGTTTTTCTGTACCCCTTATCTGCAATTTTACTTAGGATTGCTTTTAACTTACCTCTTATCTGCAATTTTACTTAGGATTGCTTTTAACTTACCCCTTATCAGCAATTTTGCATGGAATTGCTTTTAACGCACCTCTTATCTGCAATTTTACTTAGAACTGCTTTTAACGTACCTCTTATCTGCAATTTTACTGAGAACTGCTTTTAACAAACCTCTTATCTGCAATTTTACTTAGAATTGCTTTTACTATTCCTCTTATTAGTATAATCTCAGTAAGAATGCGTATAAAAATGAAAATTACAACCGATTTTGTAAGTGCTGACGCCTGAGGGAATAGTATGTGCGAGAGACTAATGGCTCGAGCCATACCCCTAGGCAAGCATGCACGTACAAAATCGTAAGATAAAAAAATAAGCATATCACTGTAAACTTTAAAAAATCAGTTTAGTGATATGCTTATTTATTTCGAGTTAGGATTTATGTCCCAAGCTCATCAAGCACAATCGGCCACTAGTTTATTTCTCTATCTTATATGTTCTGATATGGTCTTCTATACTGTATAAGTA
>NZ_JACYVY010000057.1:1615-4892 GCF_017151825.1 Staphylococcus sp. EG-SA-18 | reverse complement strand
TGCCTGGCAACGTTCTACTCTAGCGGAACGTAAGTTCGACTACCATCGACGCTAAGGAGCTTAACTTCTGTGTTCGGCATGGGAACAGGTGTGACCTCCTTGCTATAGTCACCAGACATATGAATGTAATTTATACATTCAAAACTAGATAGTAAGTAAAAGTGATTTTGCTTCGCAAAACATTTATTTTGATTAAGTCTTCGATCGATTAGTATTCGTCAGCTCCACATGTCACCATGCTTCCACCTCGAACCTATTAACCTCATCATCTTTGAGGGATCTTATAACCGAAGTTGGGAAATCTCATCTTGAGGGGGGCTTCATGCTTAGATGCTTTCAGCACTTATCCCGTCCACACATAGCTACCCAGCTATGCCGTTGGCACGACAACTGGTACACCAGAGGTATGTCCATCCCGGTCCTCTCGTACTAAGGACAGCTCCTCTCAAATTTCCTACGCCCACGACGGATAGGGACCGAACTGTCTCACGACGTTCTGAACCCAGCTCGCGTACCGCTTTAATGGGCGAACAGCCCAACCCTTGGGACCGACTACAGCCCCAGGATGCGATGAGCCGACATCGAGGTGCCAAACCTCCCCGTCGATGTGAACTCTTGGGGGAGATAAGCCTGTTATCCCCGGGGTAGCTTTTATCCGTTGAGCGATGGCCCTTCCATGCGGAACCACCGGATCACTAAGTCCGTCTTTCGACCCTGCTCGACTTGTAGGTCTCGCAGTCAAGCTCCCTTATGCCTTTACACTCTATGAATGATTTCCAACCATTCTGAGGGAACCTTTGAGCGCCTCCGTTACCTTTTAGGAGGCGACCGCCCCAGTCAAACTGCCCGCCTGACACTGTCTCCCACCACGATAAGTGGTGCGGGTTAGAAAGCCAACACAGCTAGGGTAGTATCCCACCAGCGCCTCCACGTAAGCTAGCGCTCACGTTTCAAAGGCTCCTACCTATCCTGTACAAGCTGTGCCGAATTTCAATATCAGGCTACAGTAAAGCTCCACGGGGTCTTTCCGTCCTGTCGCGGGTAACCTGCATCTTCACAGGTACTATGATTTCACCGAGTCTCTCGTTGAGACAGTGCCCAAATCGTTACGCCTTTCGTGCGGGTCGGAACTTACCCGACAAGGAATTTCGCTACCTTAGGACCGTTATAGTTACGGCCGCCGTTTACTGGGGCTTCGATTCGTAGCTTCGCAGAAGCTAACCACTCCTCTTAACCTTCCAGCACCGGGCAGGCGTCAGCCCCTATACATCACCTTACGGTTTAGCAGAGACCTGTGTTTTTGATAAACAGTCGCTTGGGCCTATTCACTGCGGCTCTTCTGGGCGTTAACCCTAAAGAGCACCCCTTCTCCCGAAGTTACGGGGTCATTTTGCCGAGTTCCTTAACGAGAGTTCGCTCGCTCACCTTAGAATTCTCATCTTGACTACCTGTGTCGGTTTGCGGTACGGGCACCTATTTTCTATCTAGAGGCTTTTCTCGGCAGTGTGAAATCAACGACTCGAAGACACAATGTCTTCTCCCCATCACAGCTCAGCCTTAACGAGTACCGGATTTGCCTAATACTCAGCCTTACTGCTTAGACGTGCAATCCAATCGCACGCTTCGCCTATCCTACTGCGTCCCCCCATCGATTAAAACGATTATAGGTGGTACAGGAATATCAACCTGTTATCCATCGCCTACGCCTGTCGGCCTCAGCTTAGGACCCGACTAACCCAGAGCGGACGAGCCTTCCTCTGGAAACCTTAGTCAATCGGTGGACGGGATTCTCACCCGTCTTTCGCTACTCACACCGGCATTCTCACTTCTAAGCGCTCCACATGTCCTTACGATCATGCTTCAACGCCCTTAGAACGCTCTCCTACCATTGTCCAAAGGACAATCCACAGCTTCGGTAATATGTTTAGCCCCGGTACATTTTCGGCGCAGTGTCACTCGACTAGTGAGCTATTACGCACTCTTTAAATGATGGCTGCTTCTAAGCCAACATCCTAGTTGTCTGGGCAACGCCACATCCTTTTCCACTTAACATATATTTTGGGACCTTAGCTGGTGGTCTGGGCTGTTTCCCTTTCGAACACGGACCTTATCACCCATGTTCTGACTCCCAAGTTAAATTAATTGGCATTCGGAGTTTGTCTGAATTCGGTAACCCGAGAGGGGCCCCTCGTCCAAACAGTGCTCTACCTCCAATAATCATCACTTGAGGCTAGCCCTAAAGCTATTTCGGAGAGAACCAGCTATCTCCAGGTTCGATTGGAATTTCTCCGCTACCCTCAGTTCATCCGCTCACTTTTCAACGTAAGTCGGTTCGGTCCTCCATTCAGTGTTACCTGAACTTCAACCTGACCAAGGGTAGATCACCTGGTTTCGGGTCTACGACCAAATACTAAACGCCCTATTCAGACTCGCTTTCGCTACGGCTCCACATTTACTGCTTAACCTTGCATCAAATCGTAACTCGCCGGTTCATTCTACAAAAGGCACGCCATCACCCATTAACGGGCTCTGACTACTTGTAAGCACACGGTTTCAGGTTCTATTTCACTCCCCTTCCGGGGTGCTTTTCACCTTTCCCTCACGGTACTGGTTCACTATCGGTCACTAGAGAGTATTTAGCCTTAGGAGATGGTCCTCCCAGATTCCGACGGAATTTCACGTGCTCCGTCGTACTCAGGATCCACTCAAGAGAGACAACATTTTCGACTACAGGATTATTACCTTCTTTGATTCATCTTTCCAGATGATTCGTCTAATGTCGTCCTTTGTAACTCCGTATAGAGTGTCCTACAACCCCAACAAGCAAGCTTGTTGGTTTGGGCTCTTCCCGTTTCGCTCGCCGCTACTAAGGGAATCGAATTTTCTTTCTCTTCCTCCGGGTACTAAGATGTTTCAGTTCTCCGGGTGTGCCTTCTGATATGCTATGTATTCACATATCGATAACATGACATAACTCATGCTGGGTTTCCCCATTCGGAAATCTCTGGATCAAAGCTTACTTACAGCTCCCCAAAGCATATCGTCGTTAGTAACGTCCTTCATCGGCTTCTAGTGCCAAGGCATCCACCGTGCGCCCTTAATAACTTAATCTATGTTTCCATCCTACAGGAAACGCGTTATTAATCTTGTGAGTGTTCTTTCGAACACTAGCGATTATTTCTTATGAATTCAAGCTTATTTAAAACTCTTTATTCACTCGGTTTTGCTTGGTAAAATCTATATTTTACTTACTTATCTAGTTTTCAATGTACAAATA
>NZ_JACYVY010000057.1:0-1567 GCF_017151825.1 Staphylococcus sp. EG-SA-18 | reverse complement strand
ATTTGAATGTTAAATAAACATTCAAAACTGAATACAATATGTCACGTTATTCCGCATCTTCTGAAGAAGATGTTCCGAATATATCCTTAGAAAGGAGGTGATCCAGCCGCACCTTCCGATACGGCTACCTTGTTACGACTTCACCCCAATCATTTGTCCCACCTTCGACGGCTAGCTCCTAAAAGGTTACTCCACCGGCTTCGGGTGTTACAAACTCTCGTGGTGTGACGGGCGGTGTGTACAAGACCCGGGAACGTATTCACCGTAGCATGCTGATCTACGATTACTAGCGATTCCAGCTTCATGTAGTCGAGTTGCAGACTACAATCCGAACTGAGAACAACTTTATGGGATTTGCTTGACCTCGCGGTTTCGCTGCCCTTTGTATTGTCCATTGTAGCACGTGTGTAGCCCAAATCATAAGGGGCATGATGATTTGACGTCATCCCCACCTTCCTCCGGTTTGTCACCGGCAGTCAACTTAGAGTGCCCAACTTAATGATGGCAACTAAGCTTAAGGGTTGCGCTCGTTGCGGGACTTAACCCAACATCTCACGACACGAGCTGACGACAACCATGCACCACCTGTCACTTTGTCCCCCGAAGGGGAAGGCTCTATCTCTAGAGTTGTCAAAGGATGTCAAGATTTGGTAAGGTTCTTCGCGTTGCTTCGAATTAAACCACATGCTCCACCGCTTGTGCGGGTCCCCGTCAATTCCTTTGAGTTTCAACCTTGCGGTCGTACTCCCCAGGCGGAGTGCTTAATGCGTTAGCTGCAGCACTAAGGGGCGGAAACCCCCTAACACTTAGCACTCATCGTTTACGGCGTGGACTACCAGGGTATCTAATCCTGTTTGATCCCCACGCTTTCGCACATCAGCGTCAGTTACAGACCAGAAAGTCGCCTTCGCCACTGGTGTTCCTCCATATCTCTGCGCATTTCACCGCTACACATGGAATTCCACTTTCCTCTTCTGCACTCAAGTTTTCCAGTTTCCAATGACCCTCCACGGTTGAGCCGTGGGCTTTCACATCAGACTTAAAAAACCGCCTACGCGCGCTTTACGCCCAATAATTCCGGATAACGCTTGCCACCTACGTATTACCGCGGCTGCTGGCACGTAGTTAGCCGTGGCTTTCTGATTAGGTACCGTCAAGATGTGCACAGTTACTTACACATATGTTCTTCCCTAATAACAGAGTTTTACGATCCGAAGACCTTCATCACTCACGCGGCGTTGCTCCGTCAGGCTTTCGCCCATTGCGGAAGATTCCCTACTGCTGCCTCCCGTAGGAGTCTGGACCGTGTCTCAGTTCCAGTGTGGCCGATCACCCTCTCAGGTCGGCTATGCATCGTTGCCTTGGTAAGCCGTTACCTTACCAACTAGCTAATGCAGCGCGGATCCATCTATAAGTGACAGCAAGACCGTCTTTCACTTTTGAACCATGCGGTTCAAAATATTATCCGGTATTAGCTCCGGTTTCCCGAAGTTATCCCAGTCTTATAGGTAGGTTATCCACGTGTTACTCACCCGTCCGCCGCTAACATCAGAGAAGCAAGCTTCTC